>CAZPPN010000054.1:0-3317 GCA_964588425.1 uncultured Ruminococcus sp.
ACCTATGACCCTCTGCTTGTAAGGCAGATGCTCTCCCAACTGAGCTATGCTTCCGTTTGCTTATCTTCGGGGCTTGTCCCGTCGACGTTTAATATTATACCACAGCGAGATTATTTTGTCAAGGACTTTTTTGAAAAAATCAAAAAAATATTTTCCTTACAACAATTATCTTTTTCCCTATCGGCATTGTTTTTGCGCGGTTTTTATGATATACTGAAAGAAACGGAGGCAGAGCGATAAATTCCCCTTTGATCACCGCTCCGCACAATCCCAAAAACGAAAGGAAGTGTACGATATTGCCCAACTCGCTGACTCCCGCAGAAGAATACATTCTTAACGATACCGACTTCAAGCTGTACATTCAGCCAAACAAAACACCGTTCATCAATGACGTTTCGCAAGCCGACGCGATTTTCCACGAGGCTATCGAGATCAAATATTTTCTCTCCGGTTCATCAACGCTGATCATCGGCACGGAGACAATCGTAACTTCCCCCGGGGATCTGATCATCATAAACCCATATGAGTTCCACTCAACCGTAAATTTCGCGGAAGATGCCGGAAAATATCATCTTATAATGATGTCACTTGATTTTCTCTCCGACAGCGGTCTGCTTGATCTGAATCTGCGTCACCGTCTCATGGGACAGGGGCTGAGATTTTCGAACCTCATACGCGGAAACGAGCGGCTGACACGCATAATCGAAGCTGTGATTGAGGAAAAAAGCCGCGAAAGTGAAGGCTGGCAGGTCATTATACGCGCGCTCATGACCGAGTTTTTTGCGTTGCTGCTCCGATCCGAGGTAAAAGTCACCGATTCATCCGAGATGCCGTCGAAAAACATCCACTATTACGAAGTGATTGACCCGGCGCTCCAGATGATTTACAAAAATTATCAGAAGAAGCTGACCGTGGATGAGCTTGCCGATTCGTGCAGGATCAGCAAATACCACTTCTGCCGTGTGTTCCGTCAGGTGACCGGTATGCCGGCGATGCAGTATCTGATGAACTACCGTATCAGGATTGCCGATCTGATGCTGCTCAACACGCAGAAAAGCGTAGCAGAGATCGCGTGGGAATGCGGCTTTACCGACGAGAGCTATTTCTGCAGATGCTACAAGAAGATACAGGGTGTTTCTCCGCTGAAGTCAAGAGCAATATAATCCTAAAAATAGTCAATGGCGTACATTGATTATTTTTTTGCGCTTTGGTATAATTCAATTGAACATTTATATGAATGAAAGGAAGTCTATTATGGCAAGAGTTAAAAAAATCGACGTTCACTGTCATGTTACAATGAACCTCGAAAAATTCACCAATCACTATCACGACAATACACCTTTCCTCACAACTGCGGAGCAGATCGCAATCTACGATGCACTCGATGTTGAGATGGGTGTGAATCAGGCGCTCTTCTGCCCCGAATTTGCCGGATCTCCCGTAACCAACGAAAACTGCCGCGCAACTGCCGAAGCAATTCCCGATCGCTTCTCATGGTTCTGCTATGTTGACCCGAGAACCTACAAGGAGGAATACGGCGGACGCGATCTTTCCGATATTCTGAACGATTACAAACAGATGGGCGCTAAAGGCGTCGGCGAATTTGTACCGAATCTTTATTTCGACGATCCGCTCATCGACGATTTCTTCTCTCACTGTGAAGAGGTCGGTATGCCGATTCTGTTCCACATCTCTCCCGCACTCGGATTCAACTACGGTCTCGTAGACGAGCTTCATCTGCCGAGATTCGAGAAAATGCTGAAGAAGCACAAGGATCTCATTTTCCTCGGTCACTCACAGCCGTTCTGGGCTGAAATGGGAGCTGATCTCACTCAGGAGACCAGAAATATGTACCCCACCACAAAAGTTGTCGAGGGACGCGTTCCTAAGCTCATGCGCGAATACGGCAACCTCTACGCCGATCTTTCAGCAGGAAGCGGAAGCAATGCTCTCAGACGCGACCCCGAATACGCCGCAAAGTTTGTTGAAGAATTCTCCAACAGAATCCTCTACGGTTGCGACATATGCTCACGCAACGACAAGCACTTCCACCCGTTCAACGATTTCCTCAACGACATGACCGACCGCGGCATGATCTCGGAAGAAAACTACTCTAAAATCGCAAGAGAGAATGCGATAAGAATTCTCGGACTCAAGCTGTAATTTCGTTCAACTTTAATCTCATTTACTAAGGAGACTGATATGGCTATTAAAAGACCTTTTTCCGCAAAATACGCACCGTTTGAAAATTATATTGATCTCGACAAATGGCAGGATGACAAAACAGTACTTAAAAATCCACACAAGGGTTGGTATTGGCATTATATCGACAACGGTATGGGACGTCCGAATTACAGAGCAAATATTGAACCCGATGATGATATGGCAGATTTTCCCGGACTTCATCATCTATACCTAAGATATGATTGGGGAGATATCGAAAAAGAAGAAGGCATCTATGACTGGTCATATATTGATGAAACTATGGATCTGTGGTACAGCCGCGGATACCGATTCTCTATGCGCATATGCACCTATGAGGGAGGAACATCTCCTGAATCGATTAAATACGCCACTCCGAAATGGGTATATGACGCAGGCGCAAAATACCTCGTTCTGTCGGGGGGGGAGCTCGAGCCTGTTTATGACGATCCTATCTATCTCGAAAAACTCGAAAACTTCATGCGAGAGTACGGCAGAAAGTACAACAGTGATCCGAGAGTCGATTTTATTGACATAGGCACATTCGGAACATGGGGCGAAGGACATACCACAGTAGGCTCCAACACGATGTATCCCGTCGACTGTATAAAAAAGCATATAGCACTTCACGCCAAGTATTTTCCGAACAAGTTCATACTTCTCAACGACGATATGATCGGGCATCGCGAAACACTGTCTGACGAAGACAAAAACGAGATCCTTTCTTTTGCTATGACTGTCGGTACAGGTGCTCGTGATGATTCGGTGTGCGTTGCGGGTTATACAGAACGCTTCCAATACGATACTCTTCGCTCTCCTTGCTTCTTCGATCATTTCTGGAAAACTGCTCCCATTGATATAGAATTTGAGCATTACACATCCGTTTTCGCACGCGACCCAAGATATTTTGCAGACGGACTGCCGTTTATCGAAGCTTGCAGGAGAACCCACGCAACATATGCCGGTTTCCACGGATATCCGCGTCCGTGGTTTGAAAGATTCCCATATCTCACAGAATATCTCGCAAACCGTCTCGGATATTGGTATTTCGTTGACGGACTCAGAATAACTCCGTTCTGCGAAGGATGCGATAACTCGTTTATTCTCAGAATCGA
>CAZPPN010000054.1:3327-9604 GCA_964588425.1 uncultured Ruminococcus sp.
ACAGAGGTTTTGCTCCGGCGTATCATCGTTATAAACTTTCATTCAAAATGGTTAACGAAAAGAACGGAGAAGAACACATCTTCTCCTCCGATGCTGACAACAGGCTTTGGATGCCGGGTGAAATAACTGATGTTCCGGTGCGACTTTCCACACGCTCCCTGCCGTCAGGCTCGTACAGTCTCTTTATGAGGCTTAGTGAAGGATGTGAGATCATCAAGATAGGAATGTCATCCGAACGCTATGAAAACGGCTGGTACAAGCTCACAGACAGTTTGGCAATCGTTTCTATCTGACTATATAAAAAGAGATTATAAAAATCTTCAAAATCTAATATTAAGGATTACATCATGGAAAAATTAGCACTTCTCGGCGGTACTCCCGCTGTTATAGACGCTCCCGATGACAAGCTTTTCAAGTGGCCCATCATCACAGAAGAAGATGAAGCAGCGGCTCTTGATGTCATCAGAAACAACAGCTACTCAGGCACAGACATCACCGAAAAGTTCCAGGACGAATTTGCCGCATGGATCGGCAGACGTTACGCGGTAGCTTACTGTAATGGCACAATGTCTCTCGCCGCCGCTATGTTTGCAATCGGTCTCGGAGCAGGCGATGAAATCATCTGCACAACAAAGACATACTGGGCGAGCATCACAGGTGCTACACAGTTCGGCGCGTCTCCCGTATTCTGCAATGTCAACGATATGCTCAGCATGGATCCCGCCGACATCGAACACCGCATCACCCCCAGAACAAAGGCGATCATGGTAGTCCACCTCTACGGTTATCCGTGCGATATGGACGCAATCATGGATATCGCCAACCGCCACAACCTCTACGTAATTGAGGACGTCTCACACGCTCAGGGCGGTCTCTACAAAGGCAAGCGTCTCGGTACATTCGGTCACATCAGCGCGATGTCTCTCATGAGCATGAAGTCATTTGCGGCAGGCGAGCTCGGCATCATCGTTACAGACGACAAGAAGCTGTGTGAAAGAGCAATCGCATACGGTCATTACGAAAGAAACAACGACAAATACATCACTGAGAGCGATGATCTCAAGGCTTTTCACGGTCTCCCGCTCGGCGGCGTAAAGGGACGTGCCAACCAGATCTGCACCGCCCTCGCACGTGTTCAGCTCAAGTATTACGACGAAAGAATGGTTGAACTCAGACGTGGCATGAACTATTTCTGGGACTGCCTCGGCGATATTCCCGGTCTTGTTCCGATCAGAGTTGACGAATCCACAGGCTCCAACATGGGCGGTTGGTATCAGCCTCACGGACGCTACTATCCCGAATACTTCGGCGGTCTGTCCGTAAGCCGTTTCTGTGAAGCAGTTCGCGCTGAGATCGGCAATAAGTGCTGGGACGGCGGCAACTTCTGTCTCCATACACACGAATACTTCAATTCCTACGACTTCCTCGGCAGAGGCAAACCCAGCCGTATCGCATTCAGTGAAACTGACATACGCGAAGGCGACTCCGATCTCGACAAGTCTGTTGAAAAGCTCTGCTTCAGCGTGCCGTGGTTCAAGCACTGTGACGATGTAGACAAGTTCTGGATCGAAAAATATGCCGCTGCTTACCGCAAGGTTGCTGAAAACTACGAACAGCTTCTCGAAAACGACAAGGACAACACACCCGGCGGACGCTGGTTCGGTGCTGAAAACGAATGATCTTGCGGTCCGCGGCGAAGAAACACTCGAAATCAGCGCGGAAGACGGCAAACGGGCTGTTGACATAATCGACGCGATTTACAGTATTTCGCGGGATATTTTCCGGGACAAAAACAAATAAAAAATTCCGGCGGAAGACAGGTGTAATCCCATCTTGATCCGTCGGACTTTTTATATTCAATTATTTCTCTTATTCGATCACAATATTTTCGCAGTACTCATTCTTCACCACGTTCAGATCCTGCTCACCGCATAGAAGACTTCCGTTCAGATATATTCCTCTCACGGTGATGTCACGGCAGCCGAACTCGCAGCTGTAACCTCTGAATACCGCCAAAGGTGTTTGTTTGCCGTAAACATGAATATCCTCAAACAGAAAATCATAATTACGTCCTCTGCGTTTGCCTCCTGCCGAATACTCATGATGATACTCAACCCCAACGGAGATAAGCGGCGGTGCGTAATCTGCCGACTGTCCGCCGAGTGATTCATATTTCACGTCGTCTTCTGTCTGGATGCGATTCTGAGGAATGATCTCGTCAAGCTCAACGCGGATTTTACGGTAAATTACGTCATGTACATCCGCGTAGTCAACATTCATGCAGTCAAGAATCTGCGATGTTACATGGATAATATCACAGTCCTCAAAAATAACATTGCAGATCTCCTCGGCACGGGTCTCAGCACCGATCTCAAGGCATTTTCCCCAGTCATTCCAGATAACACAGCCTCTCACGCGGACATTTTTGAAAGTATCGTAAACGCGTCCGCCGTAGTGCATTGCGTCATAAACAGCCTTTTCAACGTCTCCATCATAATAACAGTCGAAGCCTTTTACGCAGATCGAGTCATCAAAGGTTCGCAGGAAACAATTCTCAATCAAGACATCGGTACAGTTGTGCATATCAATACCGTCGGAATTGTATCTCCAACATCCGATGATTTTCACATTATGTATCTTCAGATTATCGCAGGCGATCGGTCTGATGTTGTACACAAGCGAGTCACGTATCGTTATTCCCTCAATCTCGATGTTTCTGCAATACTCAAGCTGAACTGTGTGCAGGCGAACTGCGTTATTGACAGCTTCCGTATTCCCTTCTTCGTGTGCCTCATACAATATCTGTTCACGGTTTCTGCTGTTGTCAAGTATGCCTCTGCCGATTATCCTTATGTTTTCGGCATCAAACGCTTTAACGCAGCCGTACACCACCGCACCCTCGTCGATGAACAATGTCTCGCCACTTTTCAGCTCGATCATTCCAACGTTGTGCTCACCCTCACCAAAGTAAATCACTCGCTCACCAAGGATGTCACGCTGATATTCCGGCATGGGATCGGCAAAAACATGAAGAGCGTGTTGTCTGCCATACGGTTCAACAGTAAAATACTGCGGATGGTCAAGCGTCAGGCGGATGGAACCGTTTTCCGTGATCTCATACTCAATACCGGCATTTTTCGGACGGATTTTTACTTCATCAAACGGACGGCGCGGTATTATTTCCATCTCGACCGTCTGATTTACAGCAAATGAGAGAAAATTAACGAGTTCAGTCTGATTAATCTGTCTCTGATGCCCCGGCCATCGTCTGTTATACGGAACGGCTGAAACTCTCGCCGTATCAAGCTGAACAAATTCGCCGTTGATCTTTACGTCATAATCGTCAGTACTCAGTTCCGTCTTTGTGACTGGATATATCTTACAGTTCATACGTTCTCCTTTGAAATTCTAAAGCCCATTATAATTGCTTATTCCGCTTCGTAAATCCAGATAATCTCCGAACCTACTCCGAGAATCTGCACATCAATACCATCGCTCATCAGAGTGCTTCCGCTGACAACTGAATTCTGCTCCGCTCTGTCTTCAAACACAAGGCTGTACTCCTTATCGGAATCGAGTCCGTCCATAACCACTTTGTATGTATCTCCGGCATCCTTGTTCGGCTTGAAGAGGAACACAGCTCCTTTGATCTCGTTTGAGGAATCCGGATCTGCGTACATAACACCGTCCCAGTTCTTTCCGTCAGGGCGCGGCAGGATGTGGTACAGCTCACCGTCACGAACAAGCGGACGAACCTTTTCTTGGTACATCTCAGAATACTGTTTGATATAATCACGCTCAATCGTTCCGCTCCATGATGAGAACATAGGAGTTCCGAGCATCATTGTGCGGTATCCCATATCGAGCATGGTATCTTTCCAGTTTTCAGCGTTCGCGATCGGATCCGGCTCGACCTTCGGATAAAAATGTTCGGGAACATCGGGATTGAACGTATCCGCATTTATCGGAAGCTGGAGCTGCGCGGGATGGATCACATACGATGAATCGTAGAAAGTTGTACGCAGACTGAGATAATTAGCCGAATCATCGCAGTTTATCACAACCGCCTGAGTTGCGGTAAAGAGATCTTTCATCGATCCGCCGCTTGAACAGCTTTCGTATCGGAATCCATCAACATTATCATAAAGATGCTGGATAATATCCCTGAAGCCGACAGTACACCAGTACATTACATCGCTTCCGTTTGCTCTGTGGCGGTTTTCATTCGGTGAAGTAAAGCTGATAGGCTCAAAATCCGACCGCCATGTGGTAATATTATTTCCGCTGAAAAATTCGGTAAGCGCAGTTTTCAGATATTCAACGCATTCTTCATTTCCGAGATCCGCACTCCGTCCGGTTGTGATATGCCTGTCACCGAACCACTCGGGATGCGTCAGCGAATTGAACTCACCGAATTCATCGACTGGCTCAAGATTTACATCGACCGTATCGTGGAGAAGAAGATATGCCGTCCAGCTCAGGCCTTTTTCTTTTGCCAGTTGTCCGAATTCGGCAAGGGTTCTGCATCCGTAGGCATTCAGTACACCGATATACGCATCATTTCTGAGCTGCCATGAACCCTCAAGCGTCTTCCAGCTATGATTGTCTGCATACTCATTTGTCCACCAGCCGTAGTCCCATTTGATTGCCTCTACACTGATGTCAGCCGCATCAAGTCCGATCTGCATATCCATCTGTGTCTGCGGCTCGTTTGTATTGTCACGCAGAACATCCGGAGCTTTGCAGTCGAAGAACCACGCCTTGAAGACATTGCTGCCGTCATCAATTGACCCATCATAGACACCGTAATACACCGACGGGAACACAAAAGTATCTCCGGCAGGTACATTAGTTCTGAAATAACCATCATTCTCCGCGACATTGTCCATGTCAACGGAAAGAGTAAGGCTGTAATTCTCTCCGCCTTCTGCAAGAACACGTCCGGATGACCACTCAAGCGCCGCGTAAATTCCGTTTTTTGAGTTATTGTTGACATACACCATCGGGAGATATCCGCTTGAGTTGAAGCTCTGATAGGTATTGACCCACGCTTCGACATTCAGATTCTCCCAAAGTTCATCTTCCTTGATAGCCTTGCCGGGGAATGTCGTACCGTCGTAGTGGACATAGCCCTGTGCCATGCCGCTCTCTTTTTTAACGGTAAATACTGTTGTTTCCTCGCTGAGAGACTCCAGAGACAGCGATGAGAAAGAATCCGGTACGATCATAATATCTTCTTCCGATATATTCGTCAGATCGGTTACAAATTCAAACGGACCGTCCAGATTCTCACGTGCGATACATGATACATCGAGCGTCATTCTGCCTGTGGTATCTGTGAAGTTGAATTTATATCCGCTTACAGGAACATTATTGATGACTGATGAAATCTCACTCCGACCGTTATACTGCCATGTGATTTCAACAAGCTTTGTGTTCAGCCCTTCATCCCAGTAGTATTTCGGAAGAGTATAAACTGAAGTATCTGACACAAAACTGTTTTCCGAAGATTTCAGAGATAAATATGTAATGTTCAGACCGTTTTCGGATGGTTTCAGACGAATTTCGGAGTCGCCGCTGAACAGAGCAACCTCACTGTCCATAGGAAGCGGAACTTCTTCGCCTTTTCCTTGATCATCCGCGGAATCGTTCGTACACGCAGAAAGTAAGACCGCGGCTGAAATCAACAATGCACCGAACAGTATGCTGATAATTCTTTTCATTAATATACCACCTCTCGCAAGTATTTTTATTTGGTTTAAGTATAGCACAATCAAAGTTGTTTGTCAAGTTTTTTGGAACTGCTGCAATGTCGACAGCTTATCTGTGAATGGGTATGATTTGTCGTGAATATCTGTCTTTGAAGGAATGTTGTTCATAAGTTTAGTTTTTTCATGAGAAAAAGAAAAAAGAGGCTATCTTTTAACAAATATCATTTTCTTTTAAGATTACCATATTTGTTGTCAGACTCTCTCATTGCGAGAGTTCAACTCAACGAAGAAGATAAGGTGCCAGATCCACAGCATTGCCCTGCGTAACGGTGATATTCTCGCCTTCGGCAGTGTTCTGCTTGAATATTTCAATATTGTGCTCAACCAGCTCTACTGCGTCAACACGATAACCTTCTTGTAGTTTTTACGCTCCTAAGCTATTGACAGCCAAGTATTGACTGCACGACAGCAGACTTTTATCCGAGAATACAAAAAAAGAGATTAGCTTTATCACTAACCTCTTTATGTTGGCGAATACCTATCTTTCCGGACCGTCGCCAGCCAAG
>CAZPPN010000055.1:0-9553 GCA_964588425.1 uncultured Ruminococcus sp.
CTTTTCCTCGATACCGAAGCTTCTCATTGCACGCCACTTGTAGTGGTCGCCGCCGAGCCAGAGTTCTGTGATATTCGCGTACTGCTTGTCTTCAGCAATATCCTTGGGGGATACATGGCAGTGGTAGTCGATGATCGGAAGCTGTTCGGCGTATGTGTGATAGAGCGCCTTTGCAGTTTCGTTGTTAAGCAGGAAGTTTGTTCCCATGAAAGTTTTCATTTTTGTTTCTCCTTATTATATTTAACTAAAAATTGTTTCTAATAAAAGACAGCGTCTCCCTGAGTTTCGGAATATTCCGCGTCTCCCCTTCCATAACGGGGGATTCAAGAGTAATCGTGCCGCTGTATCCGATTGTGCCGAGCAGATCTGCGACATGGCAGAAATCGATCGTTCCCTCACCGGGATGAAGAATAGGTCTGAGCGCTGAGAAATCACGGTAAGTTCCGCCAAAATCGCTGATGTGGATATGCTCGATCTTTGATGTGATCTCCCTATCCGAGAGAATATCGTCGGTCTGCTCGTGGAGTTTGCCGAATCTTGTATCAAAGATCAGACCGCAGTTTCCGAGATACGGGAGAAGTCTGCGCCAGTTTGTGAGAGGATCGGCGGTGTTCGACGGTATATTCTCGACAAGGATCCGCACGCCGTACTCTGCCGCAATACGTCTCAGTTCCGAAAAGCGCGAGATATTGTACCCGATATTCCTGTCCGACGAGAGTCCGCCCCACAGATGCAGAACCATGCGTTCTATCCCGATTCGCTCCGCAGCCGTACAGTTGAGTCTGAACAGTTCTTCCGCACGTACATATGCCGCATCCGCCTCGTCAGCCTTGCCTTCCATATCCAGAACAGCCGCATCGGATATCAGCGTACCGACATCTTTTTCGCAGTGGATAGTTCCGGCATGAGCACCGCATCCGCAGACAGCATCGGATACCGCTTCTATTTTATCGTAATAAAACCGCAGCATCATCAGCTCAAGACCGTCCGCGTATCCGTCATCACAGAGATGTCCGATCACATCAAGCGCGCCGCGGTAGTCGTATCCGTTTTCGCGTCCTACGAGAGTTCCTGTTGAGATATAAAGTTTCCTTGCCATTTTTCGCCTCGGGATCTCATAATAATTCAGTTTAATTATATCACAAAGGAGATATAATATCAAGTAAAAGGCAGATTTTGAGACGGATTTTTTAGATTTGTTCGCTTCTCCGACTTATCCCGTGAACAATAATTTTACAAATTCATAATTTATCTCTTTTTCTTTGCTTTCAATTATAGTATAATATAATGAAATATTTTTGAATTTACAATTCTCCAAAGGAGATTCCAATAATGGCAGAAAACAAAGAAATCCTTGACACCTCCGATATCAGTCTGCTCTATCCCGATGCGGACAGTCTCAGACGCCACACTCTCGGCGAGGAAAATGCGCGTCTCTCTCAGGTTACGGCGGAACAGCTTGAGCTTTACTTCCTCATGGATCTCAAGAGCTGTGATTTCGGCAGTTTCTATACCTGCGACACCGATGTTATCCTCTACCGTCAGGACACATTCGAGGATATGCTCAACAATCCCGAACTGAGTCATATTCTTATAAAGATGATCCCGTTCCTCAACGATATCACGGAACTGCGTAAAATGGGAAGCGATTCCGCGGCGTCAAACGAAGCATATCTTTACAGCATCACGGAGATCGAGCTTTACACATCCCTCATGGATCTTCTCCGCGACAATCTGCTTCCTCTCGCACCGAAAATGAAGAGCACCGCATTCCGACGTTTTGCCGAGAGAATCAATACTCTCACCGGAAGCGAATACTATACAAATCTCAACAATCAGCTCAAGGAACTCACATCAAGAGTACGTGAAGTCAAGAGCGTCACGATCGGCGTCAACTTCGACTCTCAGCTCCGTGCGGAAAAAGCCGGCGTTCTCTCGATCAACAACGAGCACTTCAAGTCAGGTGAGCTTCTCGACAAAATGCTCCGTCTCGACTTCAAGAATGACGAGATGACCTGCATTGCTCCCCTTGTTGCGTTCAAGAAAGGACAGAGCGACAACCAGCAGATGGCTCTTGCAAATGCGTTCAACGGCGCCATCAACGATGTGTTCCGTCAGTCGATCCGTTCGTGGAAAAAAGTTATCCAGCACTATATTCTCGAAAACACAGACTTCCTTCTCCGCATGATGCCCGAGATCGAATTTGTGACAAAGGCAACCGAGCTTCTCGTCAAGCTGAAGGATAAAGGATGTCCTCTCTGTCATCCCGAAATCGCTCCGGTATCCGCGAAAAAGTTCAAAGCCGACGGTCTCTGCAACCCCATCGTTTCGATGAAGCTCGACGGTCCCGTTGTTCCGAACAATTTCTCGTTCGACGAAAACGGCATGATCTATGTCCTCACAGGTCCGAACAGAGGCGGTAAATCCGTTATCACCTGCGCGGTCGGTATCGCTTTCGTCATGGCTCAGCTCGGTCTTCCCGTATGCGCTCAGTCGTGTGTGATCAGCCCGTGCGATGAGATCTTTACACACTTCCCCACAGGAAGCGAAGACACTATCGACAAGGGACGTCTGGGCGAGGAATGCTCCCGTCTCAGCACAATCTTTGAAGATGTAACCGAAGAAAGCCTTGTTCTCCTTGACGAATCACTGTCATCCACAGGCTCATACGAGGGTGCTTACATCGCATCGGAAGTTCTCCAGGGATTCTCTCTCGTAAAGTGCCGCGGTATTTTCTCGACTCACCTGCACGATCTCGCGGCTTCTGTCGATGAAATCAACGCGTCCTGTCTTCCCAAGGGCGGCGTAAAGATCGACAACCTCGTTGCGGCAATTGAAAAAGGCTCGCGCAGCTTCAAGATTCTCCGTGAAAAACCCGACGGCAAGAGCTACGCAAGAGACATCGCCGACAAGTACGGTCTCTCGCTCGACAAGATCATGGATAAGATCAAAAACTAACATTATTAATATACTAACTATACAGATTGGAGATTTATCATGTCAGAACTTCTTCGACTTCTTGAAAACGATGCACGACTCTCCCCCAAGGCTCTCGCACTTATGCTCGACAAGGAAGAGGGTGATATCAAAGCAATGATCGAGGATTACGAAAACAGCGGCGTTATCCTCGGATACCATACAGAAATTGACTGGGACAAGACAAACCGTGAATATGTCTGCGCTATGATTGAGCTCAAGATCACTCCTCAGCGCGACCGCGGATACGATCATGTTGCCCAGAAAATCTACAACTACCCCGAAGTTGAGTCTCTTTACCTCATGTCCGGCGGATTTGACCTCGCTGTGTTCATCAAGGGCAAGACAATGCGTGAAGTTGCGTTCTTCGTTGCCGAAAAGCTCGCGACTATCGAAGACGTAATCTCGACTTCAACTCACTTTGTCCTCAGAAAATACAAGGACAACAACATTATCTACGGCAACATGCCTACCGATGAAAGAGAGAACTGTATCTGATGCTTGACTATTCCAAAATATTATCCCGGACGATACAGGATATAAAGCCGTCCGGTATCAGAAAATTCTTCGATATGATCGACGGAATGAAGGATGTTGTCGCGCTCACCGTCGGTCAGCCTGACTTCATCACACCGTGGCACATCAGAGTCGCAGCTATCGAATCTCTCGAAAACGGCAAGACCTACTACACATCAAACAGCGGTACTCTTGAACTTCGCGAGGAAATCTCCGCTTACATGAAGCGCCGCTTTTCCCTCGAGTACGACGCAAAAAGCGAAGTGATCGTTACAGTCGGCGGTAGTGAAGCCATCGACATCTCAATCCGCGCGCTTCTCAATCCCGGTGACGAAGTTATCGTACCACAGCCCGCTTTCGTATGCTACGGACCTATCGTTGAGCTTGCAGGCGGTGTTCCCGTTTATCTCGACACAAAAGAAGAGAACAAATTCAAGCTCACTGCGGAAGAACTCAGAAGCGTTATCACACCGAAGACAAAAATGCTCGTTCTTCCCTATCCGAACAACCCGACAGGCGCTGTAATGACACGTGAGGATCTCGAAGCTATCGCCGAAGTTCTACGCGGAACCGATATTATCATCCTCTCCGACGAGATATACTGCGATCTTACATACGGCATGAATCACACATCAATCGCGAACATCGACGGTATGCGTGAAAGAACGATCATCGCAAGCGGCTTCTCCAAGACATACGCAATGACAGGCTGGAGGCTCGGATACACTCTCGCGCCGAAAGAGATCACAAAGCAGATGCTCAAGATCCACCAGTACGCTATCATGTGCGCGCCCACAACATCCCAGTTCGCGGCTGTCGAAGCTATGCGCAACGGTGACGGAGACGTTGAAATGATGCGCTCCGAATACAACAGACGCCGCAGATATCTCGTAAACGGACTCCGTTCTATCGGCATCGAATGCTTTGAACCGGAAGGTGCGTTCTATGCATGGCCCAACATTTCAAAGTTCGGTATGTCATCCGAAGAATTCTGCGATAAGCTGCTCAGCGAAGGAAAAGTTGCAATCGTTCCCGGTACTGCTTTCGGTGAGTGCGGTGAAGGATTTGCGAGAATTTCGTATGCTTATTCCGTTGAGCACATCGCAAAAGCTCTCGACCGCATCGAAAAGTTCGTAAATTCTCTGAATTAAGCAACTTAACGAAAAAACTCCTCAAAAAAATATCGCTTTTTGTTAAATAAAAAGCATAACACCTATTGCATTTTTTCGAATACTGTGCTATAATTACTAATGTTGACTTTTGTTTAATGAATCCATTGATGGAGGTGTAATCTAACATGGCAAAGTGCTGCATCTGCGGTAAGGGCGTTACATTTGGCTGCAACGTATCCCACTCCAACCGCAAGACTAACAGAGCGTGGAAACCGAACATCAGAAAGGTAAAAGCTGTTGTTGACGGTACACATACAACCGTCAGCGTATGCTCTCGCTGCCTGCGTTCCGGCAAGGTAACCCGCGCGTAAGTTAAGGTTATTTCAAATGCAAAACTCCCTGTGATCTGATCCGGGGAGTTTTTGACGTTTACAGGGGTATTTTATGAAAAACCATCTCGCTGTCATCTCTGAGACTGTTCCCCGTCATATGGCAGACAAACTCGCAGAACGGTTCGATATACTGCGTCTTCCGCCCGACAGAACAATCGCGCCGCCTGTCTCATCTCATCCCGACATGATCATCTCACAGATCGGGGAGACGTTTATCATACCGCAGTCATATTACGAAGCGTACCCTTATATTACAGAACAGATTTCGGACTGCAGCGGACTGAGTCTGACACGCTCATGCGCTCCGAGATCTGCCGGATATCCGCTTGATGTATCGCTGAACGCCGCGGTCGGAGATGATTTAGTGATCTGCCGCAAAGACACGTGTGCTCCCGAAATTCTCTCAGCAGCCGGTTCGCTCGGATACCGCATAGTGAACGTGAAGCAAGGGTATGCAGGATGTTCATGCATCGTCACACCTGCCGGGGTTATCACATCAGACAAAGGAATTTTTTCTGCTATGTGCGGCAATTCTGTGTATGTTCCGAACAACGGTATCCTGCTTCCGGGGTATGACATCGGCTTCATCGGCGGATGCGGAGGATTCTGTGATGGCGTGCTGTATTTCTTCGGCGATATCATGTCTGCTGCGGCGGGTGAAACGGTGACGGAATTTGCTCGACACCACGGATATGAAGTCGTCCCTCTCTCGCCGGATCCGCTCACCGATTACGGCGGAATAAAATTCTTTATGAAACAAAACTGAACAGAAAAAGGTTTCCGTACCGTGGAATAATTCCTCAGTCGGAAACCGTTTTTGTTATTTTACTGATTGATTACATCAACTGTCGTGAAGTAGTCGGATTCGATGAAATCAACATTAAATTTTGTGCAGTATTTGAGAGCATTCTTTGAATTCAGAGTCCATATATCGTACACAAGTCCCTTTTCATGGAATGCATCAATCATATCCTGTGTCATTTCCTCATAGTCGATCGCAATATTGAATCCGTATTCGAGACAACTTGCAATATTTGAGTCATTCTTATCTTCGCAGGTATACACGATGGTAAGATCGGGGAAATTCTCGTGGGCAAAGAGAAGATTATCAAAATTGAACGACTGAATCTGACACATTTTGAGTGTATATATCTCTTCGCACATATTGAATACTTCAACTACCTGCTCTTCGCTGAATGCACCCTTGAGTTCTACCACGCAGATGATTCCGCCGTCACGGCAGATTTCAAGATATCTTTCAAACGAACAGAGATAAAGTTCAGAGTCAGTCTTGCTGTTTTTGATCGGCTTTGCAGTAAGCTCTTCGTAAGTATGATCCGCAATAATAAGGCTTGTACCGTCTGCATATACAACATCGGAATCGTGGTTTACAACGAATACACCGTCTTTTGTGATTCTGACATCAGTCTCGATTCCGCCAAAGCCTGCGTTTACAGCTTCGATGAACGCTTCATCGGTATTTTCATGGAATTTTCCGCTGTATCCTCTGTGCGCGATAAAGCAGATTCCACTGGACGGGTCAGTTTTGATTTCGTATACCGGCTCGGGTTCTGTTTCAGCTTCGGTTTCGGGAACGGTCTCCGGCCGGGTTTCTGTGTCTTCAGTTTCGACAATCGCTCCGCTGTCTTCTGATTCGGTTGAAATATCCTGTGTACATCCGGCAAAAACGGCGCAGGCTGCAGCTGTGATCGCAAGAAGTACTGTCATGATTCGTCTGGTCATGATACTCTCCATTCATTGATTGAATTTATTTAATGATATTAACTTTCGCAAAGCTCATGTATTATAACACAGTTTCCCTGATTTTACAAGAGTTTTACGGTATTTTCAATGATTTAGCCAGTATTTTTTCACACGAATAGAGATTTTTTATCAATATCACATCAAAATTGAAGCTGTCTAAAACAACCGTGTCATGAAAACAAAAAAACAAGCGAATATGAAGCGATGTATTTAATCCACCGCATAAATCATGAAGACGTAATATGAAATCATCTCCGGTTGACTTTATCCGACAGCTGTGATATAATGTATAAGGAAAATTATCAATTCATGCAGAATAAGGGGATCAGGATGTCATATCAAAAAAACGCTCTTGAATATCTCGAAAATTCAGCCGCTTTATATCCCGACAAAACTGCTTTTGCGGATGACGGACGGTCGTTTTCGTTCTCATCCCACATGGAAAGCGCAAAGTCAGCCGCTTCATGTCTCATAGACGGCGGTGTTTCTGTCAGAGACCGAGTGGCAGTTCTCGTTGACCGCACCGCAATATCTCTCATCGGATGCTTTGCGGCACTGTATGCGGGAGCGTCTTATGTTCCGATCGATGTGAAAATGCCGGCGGACAGAATGGATGATATACTCGCGCAGATCTCACCGAAAGCTGTGCTTGTATCCGAAAAGGACGCAAAAACCTCATCCCGTCTCCGTGACACCGAAAACATGATCTCTCTCGAGCAAGCTGTATGCGGCGGATATGACGATACCGTTCTCGCATCGGTCAGAGAAAAAGTCCTCGACATTGATGTGGCTTATATGATCTTCACATCAGGCTCTACCGGCAAGCCCAAGGGTATTCCGATTTCCCACCGCTCACTGATCGACTTCACCGAATGGATGGCTGACTACTGCGGCGTGACGACCGAAGATGTTCTCGGAAATCAGGCGCCGTTCTACTTCGATCTTTCGGTAAAGGACATCTATCAGACGCTCAGAAACGGATGCACGACTTACATACTGCCGAAAAAGCTGTTCATGTTCCCGACGCTTCTCGTCGATTATCTCGCGGAACACGAAGTAACATCTCTGATATGGTCAACATCCGCGTTCCGACTCGCTGCTGATTCGGGTGTGTTCGCAAAGAAATCCGTACCGACACTCGGGAAAGTCATCCTCGGCGGAGAGGCACTTCTCGCTAAGCATCTGAACATCTGGAAAAACGCGCATCCCGACTGCACTTTCATCAATCTCTACGGTCCGACTGAGGTCACGGTTGACTGCACCGCTTACAGAATCGAGCGTGATTTCGCTGACGGTGAGCCAATCCCGATCGGAAAAGCGTGCGCAAACATGGAGGTTATCCTGCTTGACGACGATCTGTGTCCTGTCACTGACGGGGAGCCCGGCGAGATCTGCGTGCGCGGAATCGGACTTGCTCTCGGATATTTCGGCGATCCCGACAAAACCGCATCTGCTTTTATAGACAATCCGCTGAATCCTTACTATCCCGAAAAGCTCTACCGCACGGGTGACATTGCGAAAATCGGCGTGGATGGGAATCTCTACTTCCTCTCGCGCCGTGACGGTCAGATCAAACACATGGGTTACAGAATTGAGCTTGGCGAGATCGAAACCGCGCTGTCGGCTGTCGTGGGTATCGGTGAGGCTGTCTGCATATTCGATCCGGATGACGACGCTATCGTTTGCTGTGCTGCTTCATCGCTCACCGCCGCGGAGATAATGCAGGAGCTGAAATCACGGCTTCCGAAATACATGATGCCGAACGTCTGGCGGATAACCGACCGTCTTCCGCACAACGCCAACGGCAAAATCGACCGTGCGGCACTGAAAAAGGCATATTTTGACGAAAAAACCACACAGGCGGTCAGCAATAATGAATAAAACCGAATCATACACAGAGCTGTCGGCACAGATAATGCGGAATTTCCGACGCGGAATGCTCACGAATCATTTTGCCGCCAAAGACAAGCTCACACGTGATATCGCGAAAGGACTTGTATATACACATGAATCGGAAAACGGACTTCTGATCCTGACCGACCGCGAAACACATTATTATCTTAATTTTTATCTGCACTCCCCTGCTCTCGCGGATGAAATACCGTATGCAGACCGTCCGACCGTTCTTGAAATCTCAAAAAAATACGGTGACACATCATTTACGGATACTGAAGCCGGTTTTGTCAGCCGCGGATTTGAGCACGCATTCAGACGTCGCAGGTACTCACTCTCACCGACCGACATGAATATTGCCATAACTGAGGATGTTAGATACGCGTCACGGGATGATCTCGGGGATGTCATGGATCTGCTCCGCGCTTCGTTCGCGCCTCTCACGGGATGTCTGCCGCACGGGGATGAGCTGTTCACGGATACGGATCGGGTGCTGACAATTACAGACAACGGCAAACCCGCCGCACTCCTGCACTATCGCGAGGACAGAAAAAGCATCGAGATCCGCCACCTCTGCACAGCTGAAAGCTGCCGCGGACGGGGACTCGCATCCTGTCTTGTCGGAGAGGCAGTCAAGATTGCCGCAGACGAATCGAAGAAAATCTCGGTATGGGTACGTGACGGCTATTCACAGGCGGAAGCGGTATACAAAAAACACGGCTTCTCCGCTGACGGGATGATCTCCGATGTTTACATCAGACACACGAATAACAAAGCATAACGCTGCATAATATAAGGTAGGAAACAATATGGAAAACAACAGAAACAAGCTCATCGCAATCCTCTCGGATATTTGTCCCGATGTGGATTTTGAAAACGAAAATGCACTCGTCGACGACG
>CAZPPN010000056.1:0-9488 GCA_964588425.1 uncultured Ruminococcus sp.
CCGGTAAAAACGTTCCGTTCGGCACAAAGCTGATCTTCCGATGCGATGAAATGCCATCTCTTTCCGTGTCCTGCGAGATCGGTGAGGATATGTTTGTGACGTCATCTCCGTCTGTATCTCATACTTCTGCCGGGGCGAATGTGATTGCCTGCCTCGGTGCATCAAACGAGATTGCCGCAAAGGATTCGTACCGCAAAATGCTCGTTCAGTCAGCATCCGCAAAACAGCTCTGCGCTTATGTTTACGCAAACGCAGGTGAGAGCGAATCAACAACCGACCTTGTCTTCTCCGGACATTCTATGATCGCGTCGGGCGGAGTTATGCTCGCGGAGAATCTGCCGTTCGGTGCGGATGACCTCATTATTGCCACGGCGGATCTCTTCAGACTCGATCACGACAGAATGAAGATGAATACATGGCAGACAGACGATGACGGATACCAGACTATTCCGTTCTCGCTTGACGTGCGTGATACGGATATCACGGGCGCAATTGATCCGTCCCCGTTCATTCCGTCGTCGGATACTGAAAGACGCGCCGTGCTCGGACGAATTCTCGACATCCAGTCAAAAGGACTCGCGAAACGCATCAGATCGGCATATGCTAAAGGATGTGTCGTTGCGCTCTCGGGCGGTCTTGACTCGACACTCGCGCTGATTGTCACAGTACGTGCAATGGATATGCTCGGCAGACCGCACAGTGAGATCCTTTCCGTTACAATGCCGTGCTTCGGTACAACGGGACGCACAAGATCGAACGCGGAGATGCTCGCCACCGAATTCGGAACATCGTTCAGATGCATTGATATAAAGGAAGCGGTTGACATACATTTCCGTGATATCGGACATGATCCCGAAATCCTCTCCGTTGTTTACGAAAACTCACAGGCGAGGGAGCGCACACAGATCATCATGGATATCGCCAACGCCGACGGAAACCTTGTAATTGGTACGGGAGATCTATCCGAGCTTGCTCTCGGCTGGGCAACCTACAATGGCGACCATATGTCAAACTACGGCGTGAACGGCGGTATTCCGAAGACTCTTGTCCGTCATCTTGTGGCTTATTATGCCGATCTCTGTGAGGAAGAGGGAAGACAGAACCTTGCCGATGTGTTCCGTGATGTTCTTGCAACTCCGGTCAGCCCCGAGCTTCTTCCCGCGAAAGACGGAGAGATCGCGCAGAAAACCGAGGATATCGTAGGCCCGTATGAACTGCACGATTTCTATCTCTATCACTTCGTGCGCTGGGGCGAGACTCCCGACAAGATCTTCCGCGAAGCAAAAGCGGCTCTCGGAGATAAGTTCGATGACGAAACGATCAGAAAATGGCTCAACACATTCATGCGCCGCTTCTATTCCCAGCAGTTCAAGAGAAGCGCACTCCCCGACGGTCCCAAGGTCGGATCGGTAGCTCTGTCCCCGAGAGGCGACTGGAGAATGCCGTCAGACGCGTGCGGACGTGAAATGCAGATATAAAATAAATCAGAAAAATATAGAGGTATAAAAATGACACTTGGCGTAATTGCCGCTATGAAAATCGAAGCGGAAAACATCATTGCCGCAATGAGCGATCCTGTGAATGAGATCTGCGGCAGCATTGAATTTACCACAGGATATATCGGAAATACAAAAATCGTCTGCGCTGTCTGCGGCATCGGCAAGGTGTTCGCGGCTATGTGTGCACAGACAATGATAATAAAATACGCACCCGACGCTGTAATCAATACCGGTGTCGGCGGAACTCTCACATCGGCTCTCACGATAGGCGACGCCGCAATTTCCGCAGATGTTGTCCAGCATGACATGGATACATCCGCGCTCGGCGATCCCGTAGGACTTATCTCCGGCATCAATATCATCAAAATTCCGGCTGATGAAGCGCTCTGCGGAAAAATCGCCGAGGTTGCCGAAAAGATCGGTGTGAAAACCCATATCGGAACGATAGCATCGGGTGACAGATTCATCGCGGATGCTGATATTAAGAGCAGAATCGTCGCAAATTTCGGTGCGGTCGCGTGTGAAATGGAAGGCGCTGCTGTCGGTCAAGTGTGCTATGTCAACAAGACTCCGTTTGCCGTGATCCGTGCGATTTCCGATGATGCGGACGGCGGCGCGTGCGAGGATTATCCTGCGTTCGCAAAGAAATCTGCGGAAAACTCGGCTAAGATCGTGATCTCACTCGCTCAGATTCTCTGATGCCGGATGCATAGAATCATAAAAGCAAAACGACGGAAAATTAATTTTTCAAACATAATATTTTAATCTGCAAACATATTGACAACATAGTTCGATTAATGTATAATAATAGTGTATCTTCAGGTATAATTTTACAGAAGCCTGTACTAATTTACAGAAAAGGTGGGAAAAACATGAAAAAAAGCACAAAACTGATGTCTCTTCTGCTCGCGGGAATCACACTTGCATCCGCAATGACAGTATCGGCATCTGCATCCACGATCTTTACCGGCAACATCGGCTGCGGCACAGCTTGTACCTGCGATGACTGCAAGGAAGAAGATAAGAATATCATCATTCCGATCGGCAGCGTTGTCAATAAGTCCAGCAAAATCTTCAAGACAGTAACAGTTCTTGAACCTGCATCATACAAGGGTGACGAAAGCAACCCTGCGACAGTTTATGTCGGCAAGGAAGTTGTTGTAAAGACGCCTGTATGCACAACACCTGTTGTAAAGCCTTCATACAATTACGACTGCTACGGCACGCTCTACGGCTACAAGTATTTTGATAAGGTAAACGCAAAAGAATGGATCGAGAATTATTTCGAGGATAATTCTTACAGACTTGAGCTTTATGAAGGCGAAGTACGTGAATTCAATCCCGATATCTACTACTTCTCCGAAGATCCCGATGTAGCTTACTACGACTACAAGGAAGGCAAGATTGTAGCTAATTCCAGAGGTCAGACAAACTTCTACGTTTACACAAATGGCGGTGTTCCGCTTTACAGACTCAATGTAAATGTTTCCAAGATTTACAGATTATCCAATAATGTTCCGGATCAGCTTGTTGTTGACGCAGCTAAGTGGAATGTACAGATCGGTGATGAATTTGAATTCACAGTTAAGTCCGTAAGCGGCAAGACATACAGCGATATCATCTTCGAAATCAGAGAAGGTTCCGCAAAGGCTGACCTTACACAGACAACAGGTAAGTTCACAGCTAAGAAGAACGGTGTTGTTATCGTTCGCGCATACTCCAAGTCCAACCCCAATGTATACGGCGAAATGCTTGTTTACATCGGTTCCTATACAAGTGCTATTCTTGATGGATGCTACACAAAGTATGACGACTGCATCAGCGTAAACGGCTGGTTCGACGGCTGCTTCACTTCCGGCAACTACTACACAGTAATGGGCTGGGTAAAGGGTGACGACGGAACTCTCATTCCCGTAATCGCTAAGAAGAACGCTATGATCCCGACACTCAACAGCGGATATGTTTCCTATCTCGACATTTTCCGCAAGCTGTACGGCTCCAAGAACGATATCTGCGATATTCTTGAAAAGTACAACGAGATCAAGTACGGCAAGTACTGCGATAAGGTTATCTGCGACGAATACGATTACAGAAACTTCTTCTTCGCTAATACTCTCGAAGATCTCATCGGAAAATAATTTCCGCATAGTCACGGAATTATACCGAATCCCAATAAATATCCCCGGAGCGGTGATCGGAAATTTTTCACCTGTCCGGGGATTTTTTTATTTGTTATTGTAAAGCTCGAGCATCCGATCGCGGCAGGCATCCGGAACAGCATCTCCGAGATCACAGCCGTATTTCAGGAGATCGCGCACATAGGTTGAGCTGATTGCCGAAAGTGTGGGCGATGTCGGCAGGATCACCGTTTCAAGAGCGCTGTCAAATCGTTTCATGATCTGCGAAAGATTGTATTCGTAGTCGAAGTCGGATGCAGATCTCGCACCGCGAACAATGAATTCCGCACCAAGCTCACGGGCAGCGTCAGACGTCAGTCCTTCGTAGAGCATCGCGTCCGCATTGTTGCATGGAAGCGCAGAGATCGCAAGCCTGATAAGCTCAAGACGCTCCTCGAGGGCGAATACGCCGTTTGCTTTTTTCGTGTTTCCGACAACCAGCACGGTTACATGATCGAACATACGCGCCGCGCGGAGTATCAGATCGGCATGCCCCGATGTTACCGGATCGAAGCTGCCTGTGATTATTGCTTTTCTCATTTCCGTTACCCGATCATTCAGCCGGTGTGAGGAGTGTGATGCGTGTGCGTCCGTAGAGTACGGATTTCAGCACTTCAAAGCGTTCTGCAAGTTCTTCGTCACCGCCGAATACATCATCCATAACATACTGAGCTGTCAGTCCCTCGTCCTTGCGGAGACGTTTTGCCTTGACTGGAATATCACAGTCGGTTTCGCAGACAATGTACGCACCGTTCGCGAAGAGATCACCGTCAGCGAGTGCTTTAAGTGCCTTGGGCAGAAGTCCTGAGTCGTACGGCGGATCGAGGAATATGATGTCGTACTTTTCACGTCCGGCAGCTCCTCTGATGAATGATGTGTAGTCGGATGCGGAGATACGGCATTTGTCAAAGAGATGTGTTTTCTTTGCGTTTGCAATGATGATCTCAACAGCGTCGCGGGACTGGTCGATAAGCGTAGCCTTTGCCGCACCTCTCGATAATGCTTCGATGGCGAGCTGACCGCTTCCTGCGAAAAGATCGAGAACCGTTCTGCCTTCGATGTCGAACTGAATCATTGAGAAAAGAGCTTCCTTGACACGGTCGGTGGTCGGACGGGTGTTTTCGCCTTCAAGAGCTTCGAGATTTGTTCCCCTGGCGCTTCCTGTGATAACTCTCATTTTATGTTAATCCTTTCAATTTCTTGTTTGTTTATCTTGTTTGTCAGATGCTGTCGGTGTAGCTGTAAACCTCGCCGCATTCGATGTAGCACACTTCGATTTCGGGATGCTGTTTTTTCAGAATTTCGGCGGTGTATTTCATTCCGTCACGCTCAGATCCGATGTGTCCCATTATGATGAGTGACTTGCTGAATCCGAGCTGAGCGGCGTCGCGGGCGTATTCACCGAGTGCCCATTCACACGCTTCGCCCGTCAGCAGAATCTCGCATCCGTCACTCTGAAGCTCTTCGAATACTCCGCCGGGTGTGCCGGGCATAACGGATATTTTCGTGCAGGGGATATCCCGTGCTCCGCAGATTCTCGGATGACTGATGCCGAGCTTGTCTTCCAGTATCCGGGCGATTTCAAGGGAAGTGATCGGCGTGTTCATTTTTATCCGAACGAGATCCATGAAATCCACATACTCCGCTTCACCGTCGAGGCCCATCGCGTCGATCACTCCGACATCGATTATATCGGGCAGAGTAGAGTGAGGATAGTCGTGATAGCGGTAAACCGTAAGTCCGGATTCCTCGATGAGCTGTCTTTTGGCTTTTTCGATCTTTTCGTCCTTGTGTTTGTCCATGTGATCGTAGTACGTAGGCTCGTGAACGATCAGAAGCTCAGCTCCCCGGTCACGCGCTTCACGGACAACATCGGGTGTTGCAAACATTGTGACGGCTATTCTGCTGACGCTGACATCGGGATTTCCTGCCTTGAGCGTGTCGCAGGTGTTTGTTAGATTGCTGACAGCAGCAAGTGAGAACAGTTCGTTCATTATTTCATGTGCTTTCATGATTAACCTCCGCTTTTTTTCTTATTCTGATTACGGAAATGATTGTATATTTCATTCGCATCGCGTTCGCTGATTCCGCTGACCGATACAAGTTCGACTTCGCTGGCGTTTTTCAGCGCGGTGAACGATCCGAAATGACTGAGCAGAGCCTTTGACTTTGCAGGACCGATTCCTTTGATCTGTTCGAGCGAGGAAGTTTTCAGCGTCTTTCTCTTTGCGTTCGTCATGCGGCTGACCGAATATCGGTGTACTTCCTCCTGAATTGCGTAGATCAGACGGAAAACGTCAGCCTGCCGCGCTATGTTGATCTCGGATTCACCGTCAGTCAGGGTACGTGTTTTGTGATGCTCGTCTTTTACCATGCCGAAAACGGGAATATCGAATCCGCGTTCTTCAAGCAGCTTTTTGATGACCGATACGTGACCGCGTCCGCCGTCGAGGAGAATCAGATCGGGCCGGTCGCTCATGTTTCCGTCCTCGTCTCCTATGTGCGTCAGACGGCGCGAGATAGCTTCCTCCATGGCGGCATAGTCGTCCTGTGAATCTTTGGATTTGATGTTGAACGTGCGGTACTCGCTTTTTTTCAGCTTTCCGTCGATTGCGGCAACCATACCTGCCGTGATGTGCTCGTCTCCGAGATTGGATATATCGTACGCCTCAATACGCTCGGGAAGAACTTCAAGCCGCAGAGCAGACGCAAGGTTTGCGAGTGTGCGTTCGTTGTTTTTGTCGCGCTTGGCTGAGTTTTCGGAATGTTTTGCCGCATCCGTGACAGCCATTTCGCAGAGGTATTTCGACGCACCTTTTTTCGGCGTGCGGACGGTGACCTTGTGCTCAGCTCTTTCGGTAAAGTAGTCGCACAGAAGCAGACGGTCGTGTTCGGGAATTTCAAACGACAGCAGGATCTCACTCGGGATGTACTCACGCGACTGGTACAGCGACATGAGGAATGACGAAAGCGGAGAGTCGCCGTTGTCGTATTCCGCATCCTCACCGTCCGTCAGCGTGATCTCATCTCCGCCGAAGAGGAAATGCTCGCTGTCGGCAATGTAACCGCTTCTGATGTAGAAAACAGTCGCACAGTCGCGGAATTTTACGTCCTCGCCGTCGAATTTTGTAAGATGCAGTCCGATCACGTCGCACTCAACATCGGGAGAACCGACCGCTTTCTGACGCTCACCGAGCTTACGCAGAGCTTCGATCGAGTCACGGCATCGCGCGGCTGTTTCAAATTCGAGATTGTCCGACGCTTCCATCATCTCACGCGTGAGTTTTTCGATAACTTCCCGTGTTCCGCCGCGGAGAATGTCAGCCGCCTGCTCGATCATGGAACGGTATTCGGCGTTGTCAACCTTGCCCGTGCAGACTCCGACACACCGCCCGATCTGATAATACACGCACGGACGTTCCTTGCTGATGTCTTCGGGGAAACGCTTTTTGCAGGTCGGGATTCCGAGCGTTCTCTCGAGCTGGTGGATAGCCGCAAAAACCGTTGATGTCGACGAATACGGTCCGAAGTAAAGAGATCCGTCGGGCAGACGTTTTCTCGTCATCGTGATCCTCGGCCATAGGGATTTGATGTTGATCTTGATATACGGGTATGATTTCGCATCCTTCAGTCGGATGTTGTATTTCGGCGTGTACTGCTTGATCAGACTGGTCTCGAGCGCGAGGGCTTCCATTTCCGTGTCGCAGGTGATGAAGCGGAAATCATGGACATTCGACGCCATTTTTGTGGTCTTGCTGTCGTGAGATCCGTGGAAATACTGCGATACACGATCCCTCAGCGAACGCGATTTTCCGACATAGATTACCTGTCCGCTCTCGTTCTGCATGATGTAGACGCCGGGCAGACGGGGGAGTGCAGCCGATTTTTCTCTGAGAAATTCGATATTTTTTGATAATTCCTGCATATTTGCCGTATAACAAATTGAGCGAGGGCAGAGTAATCCACCATCGCTCAGTTTCTGTTGTTTCGTTGATTTATCGTAAATTATTCTGCGAAGCCTGTGTCGATGAGGGATGCAAGACCTTCGAGTGCATCGCTTTCATCAGCGCCGTCAGCGATCAGAGTGATCGTCATGCCCTTTACGATACCGAGGGAAAGAACACCGAGTAAGCTCTTGGCGTTTACTCTGCGGTCGTCCTTTTCAACCCAGATGGAACTCTTATAAGAATTTGCTTTCTGAATGAAGAATGTAGCCGGTCTTGCATGGAGACCAACATTATTCTTGATTGTAACATCGCGTGAAATCATATTATACGCTCCTCAATAATAAGTGTATAGAAAATCAGATGAGAATGAGGTATGTCCCACGCGCGTACATGAAGTCCGTCATGGAAACCATTGCCGATTATTGAAAATTCGGGCGAAAAATGGTTAAACCTCTCTATTTAATAATATTATATCAAAACACTCGGACTAAATCAATAGTTTTAGAATTTTTTTAATCGGCAATATTAACAACAAGTTAACTGAATTATGCTGATGCTTTAATAAAACTGTGTGAAATAGTCCGGATTTTGAGAAATCAGAGCTTTTTTACCGAGATTTTTACAGCTTCGCCGTTGATATCCCAGTCTTTTGCGTATCCGTCGGCATCAAGATTGTCTTCGGATGTGAGTACAAGCTCGTCGCAGAGAACAGCGGAACAGAGCTCGTCACGGCCTGCGGAGATTACATCGCAGAGCTTTTCGGATGCGGAAACGGATACCTTGATGTGATCTGTTACCACGAAATCTGCTTCCTTACGCATTGTCTGGATCTTGGATGTTGTCTCGCGGATGTAGCCCTCGTTGATGAGCTCATCTGTGAGATTTGTATCAAGAGCCGCGGAGATGCCGTTGTCAGCGATGGAGAAGTAGCCTTCCTTCTGCTTTACTTCGATGAGAAGGTCGCCTTCTTCGAGTGCAATTTCATTTCCGTCAAAATTGAGATGAACAGCGCCTGTGGACTTGAGCTCATCCATAGCGGCGTTTCCGTCGAATGCGTCGTTCTGGAGAGTGGATCTGATCTGACCGAGGAACTTGCCGAACTTGGGGCCGACAGTTCTGAGATTCGGCTTGAAGGAGTAGGAAGAGAGCGCAGACATATCGTCAACAAACTTTACTTCCTTTACGTTGAGCTCGTCGCGGATGATATCGGAATAGAAGGAGTCGAGCACGTTGTCGCACTTAACATAGAGCGCGGAGAGCGGCTGACGGTTCTTGATATTCGCGCCGTTTCTTGCCGCACGGCCGAGAACAACGATATCAACAACAGTCTTCATGTTAGCTTCGAGAGCCTTGTCGATCATTGTTTCGTCAACTTCGGGGAAGCGGCAGAGGTGGATGGATTCGGGAGCGTTCTTGTCAACGGAGCATACGAGGTTGCGGTAGATGTCGTCAGCCATGAACGGGATCATGGGAGCTGCAGCCTTGGCGATAGTTACAAGCGCTGTGTAGAGAGTCATGTATGCTGCGATCTTGTCGTCAGTCATTTCTGTACCCCAGTAACGCTCACGGCAGCGGCGTACATACCAGTTGGAAAGCTCGTCAACAAATTCGTTCAGAGCCTTTGCTGTTTCGGGGATCTTGTAAGCGGAGAGATTTGCGTCAACTGCGGCAACCGTTGTGTTGAGAACGGAGAGGATATACTTATCCATTACCGTGAGAGCGCAGTCTTTGAGATTGTACTTCGTGGGATCAAACTGGTCGATATCAGCGTAGAGCACGTAGAACGCATATGTGTTCCAGAGTGTGCCGAGGAACTTTCTCTGCCCTTCCATAACAGCCTTGCCGGAGAATCTGGAAGGAAGCCA
>CAZPPN010000057.1:0-9426 GCA_964588425.1 uncultured Ruminococcus sp.
GTACGCCGTTCCGAGATGGGTGTTGTTCCCTCCCGTAAGGCGAAGGTTTACATCGAGACAAAGTATCCCGATGCATTCTCCGCAAGTGCTGCATTCTTTGAAAAGCTCGCGTCCGCTTCTTCCGTTGAAATCGTTGATTCCTTCGACGATGACACAGCGGTAAGAATCATCACAGACTCCGCGACTATTCACATTCCGCTCGCTGACATGGTTGACTTTGAGGCTGAAAGAAAGAGACTCGAGGGTGAACTTGCGGCTGTTGAAAGTGAAATCAAGAGAGCTGAAGGCAAACTCTCGAACGAAAGCTTTGTTTCCCGTGCTCCCGCTGCTGTCGTTGACGGCGAACGCGCTAAGCTCGAGAAGTACAAGGAAAAGCTCGAAGGCATCAAGGCGGCTATCGCAAAGCTCGGCTGAGACAATCAAGGAAATTCAATCTAAAACAATGATCCGGCATAGCATTCTTCCGCCTTGCCGGATTATCTTATAATACGGATTATTTAATTCAGCAAAAGGAAATAATATGTTATCTCTTCCCGAAATATATATTACAGAAAAAGGTGAACGTCATGCCAAAAGCGGTCATCCGTGGGTGTTCGAGGGTGAAGTTGTACGCACTGCCGCAAGCTCTGACGGAATCTCCCCCGAGGACGGCGAGCTTGTCAATGTCTTCACCGAACCCAGAAACGGCGGTCGGGCAAAATACATCGGCACGGGCTTTTACAACAGCGCATCTAAAATCCGTGTACGTCTGATCTCGACCAACGCCAACGACAAGTTTGACGAAGCATTCTGGCAGAGACGTATCAGATATGCGCTCGACTACCGCAAAACCGTCATGGGAGAAGATTTCCCCTCGTCCCGTCTGATCTTCGGTGAGGCGGATCAGTTCCCCGGACTGACAGTTGACCTCTTCGGGGATGTGCTCTCCGTTCAGACGCTCTGCCTCGGCACAGAAAAAATCAAGGATATGATAATCGGCAATCTCGTATCCATTCTTCCCGAATACGGCGTGAATGTCCGTGCGGTTTACGAAAGATGCGATGCTGCGATCCGTGAGCTTGAAGGAATGGAGCAGTTCAAAGGATACTGGCATCCGGAGAAGTTCGGGATTCCCGAGGGTAAAGAAGACGGACACGCAGAGCTTACCGAAAACGGCATCATCTACGACGTCGACTTCGTGAACGGACAGAAAACCGGCTTCTTCCTCGACCAGAAATACAACCGACTCGCCGCCGCAAAGATCGCTAAAGGAAAGCGTGTTCTCGACTGCTTCACCCACACGGGCGCGTTTGCTCTCAACTGTGCGGCAGGCGGAGCTGAACACGTCACCGCTGTCGACATATCCGCAACCGCTATCGAGCAGACGAAGAAAAATGCCGCGCTGAACAAACTTGAGGACAAAATGTCATTCCTCTGCGCGGATGTGTTCGGTCTTCTGACGACTATGGCTAACGAAAAACGTCACGATTACGATTTCATCATTCTCGATCCGCCGGCATTCACAAAATCCTCATCCACCGTCCGCGACGCATACAGAGGATACAAGGATATCAACCTGCGCGCTATGAAATGTCTCCCAAGAGGTGGCTATCTCGCTACGTGCAGCTGTTCACACTTCATGCGTGACGAACTGTTCCGCAAGATGCTCGCCGATGCCGCACATGATGCAGGTGTTTCACTCCGTCAGATCGAAGCACGGACTCAGTCACCCGATCACCCGATCCTGTGGAACGTCCCCGAGACGGATTACCTCAAATTCTATATTTTCCAGGTCATCTGATGAAAAACAATAACCAAAAAAGCTCGCTCGCAAAGTCCGCTGTGATCATGGGGTTCATCATCCTGCTCTCGAAGATCCTCGGACTCGTGCGCGATATGATGGTCGCCTCGGCTTACGGAACAACTGAAGCCGCGATCGCCTATGAAACTGCGTCAAAACTGCCGATAACAGTATTCGACTTCATCCTCGGCGGCGTGGTTACCTCAGCTTTCATTCCGGTTTACAACAGACTCGCGGTCGAAAAGGACAAAAAATCCGCAGTCTCGTTTGCGTCATCGTATGTGAACATGATCCTTGCGGTCACCGTGTCGCTCTCCGTCATCGGATGTGTTTTCGCGCCGCATCTCGTCTCGTTCATCGCACCTGAGCTGAGTGAGAGCACAGCCGCACTTGCCGCAAGTCTGACACGGATCATGTTCCCGATGGTGATATTCGTCGGGCTGGCGTTCACGTTCGTCGGCTTCCTGCAATCCGAGGGAGAATACAACATTCCTGCGCTGATCAGTCTGGTCTCGAACCTCATCATGATCGGATACCTTCTCATCCTCGGCGACAGATTCGGCGTTACGGGACTTTCGTTCGCAATGCTGATCGGCTGGGGAGCTCAGGCGGCTGTGCAGATTCCGTCCGCTTTGAAGAAAGGTTTCCGATGGAGCATAAAATCTCCCGTGAATACCCCCGAGATCGGACGCGCGGCGAAAAATACCCTGCCGATCCTCATCGCCACATGGACAACGCCCGTCTGCAATCTTATCAACACCAGACTCGCATCGGGCATTGACGGCGGACGCGCGATCACGGCTCTCGGCTACGGCAACCGGCTTTACACAATCATCGTCGGACTGTTTTCGTTTGTCGCGACCAATCTTCTCTTCCCCCATTTCGCAAGAGCGGCGGCATCGGGGCACAGCGGAGAAAACGATCATCTCACACGAACCTCGATCAAAACGCTGTCGTTTATCATAATGCCGATCTCGGTAGGAGTCGCGGTTCTCTCAGAGCAGTTCGTCTCGCTGATCTACGAAAACGGCACGTTCAACTCATCCGACACCGCCATCACAGCCGAGGCACTTCGCTTCTACGCTGTCGGAATGGTGTTCGCCGCGATCTCGGAAGTGCTGACAAAGGCATTCTTCGCGATCGAAAAAACGAAGCTGCCCATGATATCCTCGATTGCTTCGATGACATTCAACGTGATCGTAATTACCGCCGCGGGAAAGTATCTCGGAATCGGAGGCATTGCTCTCGTAACAGCGCTCTCGTCATCGGTAAACATGATTATTAATCTGATCTTCGCGTACAGAAAAAAGCTCATCTCATTTGTACTGTCCGACTATGCCGATCTCGCAAAGTCACTCGTATCAGCTCTCACAATGGGCGCGGCTGTGTATTTTGTATCACGTCTGACCGCTGATCTCGGCTCAGTTGTCGGATTCGTACTCCCCACAGCGGCAGGAATCGCGGTATATGCGGCAATGACTCTCGTACTCCGAAGCGATGAGATGAAAATGTTTGCAGGCATGATCCTCGGCAGAATCAGAAATAAATGAGAAAAGCAGAGAAATTCAATGAATGAAAGGACATGACATGATTAAAGTACTGAACATCCTGTCCGACTCGAACATCGGCGGAGCTGGACGGCTTCTCGTAAACTATCTCCGCAACTTTGACAGGACAAAATTTGACATCGCCGTTGTTCTTCCGAAAGATTCGCTCATGAAGCCGCTGATTACGGAAATAGGTTATAAAGTTTACGAGACCGAAAACGGACGCGACAAGAGCCTTGACATGAAAGCTGTGGGTGAGATCAAAGGAATCATCAAGGATTTCAAGCCTGACATTGTACACACGCATTCCGCGTTCTCAGGCAAGCTGGCGGCGTTTCTCTGCGGTGTTCCGTGCCGATTCTATACACGCCATTCCGCATTTGAGCCGTCGAAGAAGCTCACGACATTCCCCGGACGCCAAATCAACGGACTTGTGAACAACACGCTTGCCACGGACATTGTAGCGGTTGCTCAGGCGGCGATGGACAATCTCACCGACACGGGTGTTGATCCCGACAAAATCACGGTAATCATCAACGGAGTCGACGAGATGCGCCGGATCACGGAAGAGGAAAAATCCGCCCTGCGCGTGAAGCTCGGTTTTGGTGAGAGCACATTCGTCTGCGGAATCTCTGCGCGGCTTGAAGATTACAAAGGTCACTCCTACCTGCTCGAGAGTGCCAAGACCGTAGTTGAATCGTGCCCCGATACAGCTTTTCTGATCATCGGATGCGGCTCGCAGGAAGATGCTCTCAAAAAGCAGGCGAACGATCTCGGGATTTCCGATAAAGTGATCTTCACGGGATTTGCCGATGACGTCGCGCCGTACTACAACATCATGGATCTGAACCTCAACTGCTCGTGGGGCACGGAAACATCCTGCCTCGCGCTGTCTGAGGGAATGAGTCTGTCCGTACCTGCGATCGCGACAACCTACGGCGGCAATCCTTACATGATCACAGACGGCGTAAACGGTTATCTCGTTCCCGAGAAAGATTCCGCCGCGATGGCTGAAAAGATCATCTCGCTGATCGGCGACCGTGACACCCTCGCAAATCTGTCCGTCGGTGCGCGAGAGATGTATGAGAAGAAATTCACAGCGTCCGCGATGACAAGACAGCTTGAAGCGCTGTATAAAGAGTCGTACAAAAAACACTGCAGATAAAACAACAAAAGATCCGAAAGTCATTTTGAACTGACCACGGATCTTTTTTATTTTTCGTAAGTTTTCCTGAGAATCAGGTTAACTTTTCAACATAGTTTTCCACAGCCTGTTCAAAACTCGACAGTTTCCTACTGTTTTCAACCGCATTTTAGGCATTTGCCTGTGGAAAACCCATTATTTTTAGACGTTTGTATATCATGCAGCATCCAAGCCTGTGGAAAACTCAGATCTCGATATTGCAGACGATCGGACGGTGATCACTCGCGAGAGTATTCAGAACCTCAGCGGAGATATGTCCGATCCCGGATGAAGTGAAGATGTAGTCGATCTTGCAGGACGGCTTATCGGACGGAAATGTGAGTTTTTCGTCAAGCAGATGCGCCGTATCATGCATTTCGTCAAACAAGGGTGCGATGATCGGGTTATCGGGATTCATATTGAGGTCTCCCATGAACACGTAAGGCAGGGTTTCTTTTTCAACTGTGTCCAGCGTGGTTCTGACAGCACATTCATGCTCAGCCGACGAGAGTCCGTAGTGCGATGAATAAACGGCAAGATATTTGAATCCGCCCTCTCCGTCGGGGATCTCGATCACACAGCGGCAGATCGTTCTGGCTTCGTAGTAATGTGATTCGGACTTGTCCTGTGGCTCGGGGATTCTGATGATTTTCGCTTCAACGATCGGATATTTTGAGATAATCGCGTTGCCGTAAGGGTCACATCCGTGCTCCATGATCGAGCGTCCGAAGAAGCACTGATATCCGAGAGCTGACGCAATTCTTTCAGCCTGCGCGAACGGGAAAGGTGTAGAGGGATTTCCGCAGCCGTGTACTTCGTTGAGTCCGATGATCTCAGCGCCGCTCGCACGGATCACTTCAGCCGCGCCGTTTACATCAGTTTTCGCAGTCGATCTTCCAAGCGGATATCCGCTCTGGATATTGTATGTCATAAATCTGAGTTTCATATTCTCCTCCAAATCGGCAGATAATCAGAATCTCTCTCCGCCCTCTTCCGCCCAATGAGTATAGTAAGACTCGCCTCTCCAGTATTCGTCGCAGAACGTGCGGAGAGATGTGTCGGGATTGAACCATTCTTCCATTCTGTAAAGTCCGTGAGCCTTCCAGTCGGTGAAGAACCTGTTGATCTCCTCCGTGGGATGTTCGTGACGGAGCATAACCCCTCTCTTGAGCTTGACGTATCTCAGACCGAGGCGGATCTTGTCGATTCTCATCATTCTGATCGGGTCGCCCTGAACTTTTGCCATAGCTCGGTCAAGGATCTCGTTGTAGATCTCCAGCATTTCTTCGTTCACGAAATCACCCTTCGGAGCATCGTTGAATCCGACGTGGATATTGTCGTCCTCGCACTTTTGGCAGAGAGTATCGGTATACTCAATGATCTCGTCAGCCGCATCGCCGTAGTAGAATTCCGCAAATTCGCGCATATGCTTCTTCATATCGCACCAAGGATTCCACAGAAGCTTCGAGATCACATACATCCTCATCTCGTTGAGGTCACATCCGCCTCTTGACGAACCGTTCGCCTGCTCAAACACGCCCTGCACGCCGTTTTCAGCAAATGTGATCATGTTCGGCTGGAGAGTGTGCCAGTTCGGGTGAGGTGTGGGATAGTGCGCGAAGCAGGTCGTGTAGTCCCAGATGTAGATTCTGTTGCAGATCTTTCCCCAGTCATGCAGGTCTTCGATAAAGCGCGATCTTGTTCCGTCGGGTTTGAGGATACCTCTGGAATAGTCGTCGCAGGTCTCAAACGGATGGGAGAAGCAGCACTCGATCGAGCAGAGTCTCACGCAGACATTATGTCTCGGCTTTGTGATCTTCGGCGCGGTTCTGGTGTACATATACGCCAGCGTATCGAAAATAACATCGGGGAATTCTTCTTCAAGCTCTTCGGCGATTGCGTTGACAAATCTCAGCAGAGTACCGGACGGCGAGCCTTCTTCTTCATCGATCCTGCGGCAGTTTTCGCACCGGCAGTTGCCGCCCCAGTCGTTCTGCGAAATTGACATGATCCTTGCATTCGGATTTGCTCTCAGGCGTTCGCGGACATTGTTTGTCACTTCTCTCAGCACATCTGGATTCGAAAGACAGAGCTGGAAACGTCCCGGAAGTGTCGGTCTCTCGCCGTTTTCAAGAAGCGCGTAGTATTCGGGATGTTCCGCCGCGTATTTTGATGGGGGCAGAAGTCCCTCAAACGTATGTACGAACATCGCGTACGGCATATATCCGCCGTATTCTTCGGGGATTGCGCCGAGAGCGCCTGTGAGTCTCTGTTTTACGGCAAGGCGGGGATTCTGTGCTTTTGCATGATAGTTGTGATCGCGGAACTCAAATCTCGGTTTGTCTCGTACATCGCTGTCTTCGATTTCGAGATCAGTATAGGTCGGCACTTTCTCGGCATTCGCAGCGAAGAAACGGCATCCGATTGACTCAAGGAAGTCATACGCCGCATAGATCACGCCGCGCTTACCGCCGTCTATGAACAGCTTGCCGTTATTTGTGTACCAGCGAAGCTCTTCGGTACCGTAATTCTCAGGTCTCTCGCCGTAGAAAGGAAGCGCTGATCCGATGATGATGACACCGCCCTCGGCATCATGAGCAACCTCTGCCGGCTGTGCTGTCATCATATTGAAATAATAACGAAGCTCGGTCGCCGCGTATCTCTCCTGCTGTGTTGCTTTAGGGGAGACGATGATTTTGCCTGTGATCCGTCCGTTTTCAATCAGTTTGATTCCCATAGCTTTTCTCCTTTTCCGGATTGTGTTATTTGGTGTTTATTTCATTCACGTTATTCACGCGCAGAAAGGTCGATCCCCGCACGCTCAAACAGGTCGTGTATTGCTTTTACATATTCATCTTTTGCATAGAAGAATGCCATTCCGTGCGGCGCTTCTTCGGATGTGATAAGCACAGCTTCGCCGTCATCGAATGCCTTCATGTTCTCAATACTCATCTCGTACGGAACAAAATCGTCCGCTTTTCCGTGAGCGATCAGCACGGGAATATTCTTCCCTTTCAGCTTTTCGAGAGCTTCCCTTGATGACGCGCCGTCGAGATTATATCCCGCGAACAGTCTGACGAACAGCTTTGCGGCGTAGTAGATCGGGAAAGGCGGCAGGTTGAACCACTGCTTCAGTACCTTTTTGCAGATCGCGCCCGGTGTTGTATATCCGCAGTCGGCAATGATCGCGCGCACGTTATCGGGATATCCCACACCTGCACCCATCATGACCGTTGCCGCACCCATTGAAACACCGTCGAGAACCACAGGAACACCGCTCCAGCGTTCAGCGGCAAATTTAGTCCAGTCGACGATATCGTATCTCTCCGTCACGCCGAAGCCGATATGCTTACCCTCACTGAGTCCGTGAGCGCGGTGATCTATTGCAATGATCGCAAAATTCATTTTCGTGTAGAACTCGAACACGCAGCTGAAATCGTTCACGGGGTGTGATCTGTACCCATGCACAAGTATTACGACCGCTTTCGGATTCTCGCAGTCAAGCACACGCGCGGCAAGCTGAAGCCCGTCAAACGAAGTTATCTTTACGATCTCGGTATTCCGTGATTTGATGAACTGCTCGCCCTTGAACATCTGCGCGTGCATTTCCTCGGGGGCATATTCTATCGGCTTGAGCGGCTCGTTCCAGTAGTCATGCTGTTTTTTGTTCCGCACTATCGCAAAGCGGTACATATAAAATCCGCCGCACAGTACGACGATCAAGCCGAGAAGCACGACTGATGCCGCAATTATAAATACAGTTTTCACTTTATATCATTCACCTCATTCGATTTGTCCGATCAGTACGATCAGTACGACTATTCGCCGAGCATTTTCCGGAAGTCCTCTTCGCTGATGACAGGGATCCCGAGGTCGTTCGCTTTCGTGAGCTTTGATCCGGCTTCCTCACCTGCGAGGACGTATGTTGTCTTTTTCGATACGCTTCCTGTTGTTTTGCCTCCGTTTTTCTTTATGATCTCACTCGCTTCATCTCTTGTGAGAGTCGGCAAAGTTCCCGTGAGGACAAATGTCATGCCTGCAAAACGGTCGCTCTTATCTTCATTTGCCGCCGCGTTTTCCGGGAGAGATGTGATCACGCCTGCCGATGTCAGCTTATCGACGATCACACGTGTTTCGGGAAGCGCGAAGAAGTCAACGATAGTACGCGCTGTAACCTCACCTATATCGGGGATCTCGGACAAATCTTCAGCCGAGGCTGAGAACAGTCTGTCGATTGATCTGAAATGCGAGATAACAGCCTCTGACGCCGACTCGCCCGTATGTCTGATTCCGAGCGCATACAAGAGATGTGCAGGTCCGCGGGATTTTGATTCCTCAAGTGCGGCGAGAAGATTGTCAGCCGATTTGTCCCCCATTCTCGGGAGCGCGGCAACATCTTCTTTTTTCAGCGAATAGAGGTCAGCCGCGTCTTTGATATGTCCCTCGTCGATGAGAAGCCGCACAAGTGAGGGACCGAGGCCGTCGATGTTCATAGCGCCCCTTGACGCAAAGTGAATGATTCCTCTCTCAAGCTGAGCCGGGCACGCGGGATTCTGGCATCTGAGAGCACCGCTGAGCGTACCGCTTTCCTCTTCGTCGGAGTCATCCCAGACAAGGCGTTCTCCGCATGACGGGCAGTTTTCGGGGAATTCAAACGGAATCTCGCCGCCGGTGCGTTTTGCGGGAACGGAAGCGATGATCTCGGGTATAATATCACCTGCTTTCTGCACGATAACGGTGTCGCCTATGCGGATATCGCGCTCGCGGATGATGTCGATATTGTGGAGTGTCGCGCGTGAGACAGTAGTTCCTGCAAGGCTCACAGGTTCAAGTATCGCAAGAGGTGTGAGGACGCCTGTTCTGCCGACATTTTTTGCGATAGTGATGAGCTTTGTCTCTTTCTGCTCTGGGGGATA
>CAZPPN010000058.1:0-9396 GCA_964588425.1 uncultured Ruminococcus sp.
TATCGGTCTCTTTGGTGGCTGTTTGTCAACAGCACCAAAGAGGAACTTTTTCGGATGTCTTGGGTGTTTCGACCGTTGCGACGGTCGCCGAGGGCTTTGCCCTTCGAACCCACTCAGGGTTTCACCCTAAGAACCCACCAACTTTTGAAAAAGTTGGATCAAAACTTTTTCACTTTCAAAGTTTAGCTTGGATTATAACACTGCCGCAAGCGATCTGAGTCTGATCTTAACCGCACCGAGGTTAGCGATCTCGTCGATCTTGATCTGTGTATAATACTTCCCTCTCGTCTCGAGTATTCTCTTGACCTCGTCCGTTGTAATCGCATCAACGCCGCATCCGAACGACACAAGCTGCACGAGCTGCACGTCCTTATTCTGCGCCGCATACTCAGCCGAACGGTACAGTCTTGAGTGATACGTCCACTGATTGAGCACATGAACCTCAGGTGTCTCAGCGAGGTGGTACACAGCATCTTCCGACACGACGACAAATCCGAGTGAAAGCGCGAGCTTATCTATTCCGTGACCGATCTCGGCATCCGCGTGATACGGACGTCCTGCGAGGATCATAATGGGCATATCATGTTCCCGTGCGTACTTGACTGCATACTCGCCCTCTCTCTTCACATGATCCATATATTTTTTGAGCTTCGCGAATCCTGCGGCGACTGCGGCTTTGACCTCCGATTTCTTCATATCGGGGTACAGAGGAGACAGCTCCTTATAAAGTCCTGCCGCGAGTTCCTTTTCGTTATCGAGGCTGAGGTAAGGATAGAGGAAGCGTCTGCCGTTCTCTTTCAGCGAGTCCATATTGCCGTTGAGCAGTTCGCTGTAATACGCGACTACGGGGCAGTTGTAGTGGTTGTCACTCATGTGCTCGTCAATATTCCACGTAAGTCTGGGGTAGAAAATTGTATCCACGCCGCACTCGCACAGCACTTCGATATGACCGTGCATGATCTTTGCGGGATAGCACGCGGTATCGGACGGGATGGAGAACTGACCTTTTTCGTAGATCTTCTTTGTCGACATACCGGACGAAACGGGAGTAAATCCGAGGTTCTCGAACACGCCGACCCACAGCGGAAGAAGCTCATACATACCGAGGCAGAGCGGAAGACCGATCAGACCTCTCGGACCGATGTTTTCTTTTTTCACATCCGCCGCATTCGGGCACATTGAGAGGAGCTTGTTTCTCTTATATTCATGCAGATTAGGAACACCGTCGACAGCGGATGAGTTGCCTGCGCCCTTTTCGCATTTGTTGCCGGAGATGAACCGCTCGCCGCCCGAGAAAGTATTGACTGTCAGAAGGCAGTTATTGGTACATCCGCGGCAGGTTGTTGTTTTCGACTGATGAGAGAACGCCGCGAGGGATGACTGGGAGATGAGCCTTGAGAGTTCCGTGCCGTTTTCCTCGGCTTTGTTCTTGGAGTAGAGAGCCGCGCCGTAAGCACCCATAAGTCCCGCAATTGTCGGACGTACGCAGTCTCTTCCGATTTCTCTTTCGAATGCGCGGAGAACTGCGTCATTATTGAACGTACCGCCCTGAACGACGATATGCTCGCCGAGTTCATCGGGGGAATGAGCGCGGATTACCTTATAGATCGCGTTTTTGACGACGGAAATCGAGAGACCTGCCGAGATATCCGCAACGGTTGCGCCGTCCTTCTGCGACTGTTTGACCTGGGAGTTCATGAAAACGGTGCATCGGCTTCCGAGATTGACGGGTGCTTCCGCAAACAGAGCTTTCTTCGCGAAATCGGCGGCGGAGAGATGCATACTGTGCGCAAAAGTTTCGATGAAAGATCCGCATCCGGACGAGCAGGCTTCATTGAGCATGATTCTGTCGACCGCGCCGTTTCTGATCTTGAAGCATTTGATATCCTGACCGCCGATATCGAGGATAAAGTCTACCTCGGGCTTGAAATATTTCGCGGCGGTATAGTGCGCTATCGTCTCGACAATACCCCAGTCGACGGTGAATGCGTGTCTGATGAGGTCCTCGCCGTATCCCGTGACAGCAGATCCCGCGATTTTCACACGGCTGCCGCACTTTTTGTAGATCGCGTTAAGCTCACCGCGCACGATCTCGACGGGATTGCCTCGGTTGGAGTCGTAATATGTATAAAGAAGCTCGTTGTTTTCACCTATCACGGCGAGCTTTGTTGTCGTGCTTCCGCAGTCGATGCCGACATAAGCCTTTCCTGTGTAATCCTCAAGTGATTTCACCTCAACGGCGGCTTTTGCGTGGCGTGCGGCGAACTGCTCATATTCCTGCTCGTTTGCGAATAAAGGAGCTGTTCTTGCGGAAGTGGAATTGATCTGCGCATTTTCGATAAGTGAGATCAGCTCGTCGATTTTATATTTCTTCTCGCAGGCTTTTTCCGAATATAGCGCCGCGCCGAGAGAAACCGCATTTCTTGCGTAATCGGGGAATATGGCGTGTTCTTTGTCCAGTCTGAGAGTCTCGACGAATCTTTCTCTGAGTCCGCGGCAGAAATAGAGAGGTCCGCCAAGGAACATGACTCTTCCTTCGATGCGTCTGCCCTGTGCGAGTCCGGCGATTGTCTGGTTTACGACTGCCTGATAGATACTCGCCGCGATATCAGCCTTTGACGCACCCTGATTGAGAAGAGGCTGAACGTCAGTCTTGGCGAATACACCGCATCTTGACGCGATGGGATAGATTTTGTTATGCTCCAGCGCGAGAACGTCAAGCTCATCGGGCGTTACGTCAAGGAGAGACGCCATCTGGTCGATGAAAGCACCCGTACCGCCGGCGCAGGTTCCGTTCATTCTCTCGTCAGTACCGCCGTCAAAGAAAATGATTTTCGCATCCTCACCGCCGAGCTCGATTACAACCGACGTATCGGGATCCATTTTTCTGATAACTTCAGCGGTCGCCCATACTTCCTGCACAAACGGAATATCCGCCGCCTGAGCAAGCCCGAGCCCCGCGGAACCCGAAACCGAAACGGTGAACTCACGGTTCCCGATTACTTCCCTCGCGTCACCGAGCATACGGACGAGAGTCTTACGGATGCGCGCGAAATGCCTCTCGTAAGTGGAATAGATGCACTTTCCGCCTTCAACAAGCGCGAGCTTTGCGGTAGTTGACCCGACGTCGATGCCGAGTGAGAGCGAATGCGGCAGTTTTGCGATTTTGTCCAATTTATCTAAGATCATATTTTACCTTCTTGCGATAGGTTATCATTATCTTATAGTTCGATAATAAAACCAATTTTTCGATACAGATATACATATATATGATATACCATCGCACAAAAAAAGTCAAACCTTAATTATGAACAATTATTTTTGTTTATTCATAATTGAACTGTGAATACAGACGAAACCGCCGCCAGCAAAAAAAGTTTTGATCAAACTTTTTCAAAAGTTGGTCGAGGATACGAATTCCCTTCGGTCAATGGTACAAGTCCACCATGTGGTAATTGAGGATTAAACAATCTGTACTGAAAGCTGACAGCTCCCTTTACTCAAGAGAGCCTTGTCCCATAGTCTCATTTACATTAAGACATTTTCTTAAGTTTTCATCAAGGAGACAACATTCCTCTTTGAGATCCGACTGCTCAGCAAGTTGAATCACAAAACTTCTCCACTACGCAATTTGTTAAGAGAGAAAAAGTAGAACTCTATCCCAGTAATATAAATAATGTGCCGCAAACCACATCCTCAGATGTATCTGCGACACGCCTATTCAATTATACAGCGATATTAACCCCCTCACACCAGCATCATGCAGAGCCCGAGAAGAAGCCCGAGCATTGCAAAGTTGATCACGGAGAACAGCACAATGTAGCTGCCTGCCTTGCCGGGGTTGTGCGACATATACGTTCTGAATGTGATCAGACTCGCGAGTGATGAGATGAGTGTACCGCATCCACCGATGTTCACACCGTAGAGAAGAGCCTTCCAGTTTTCGGTGAACTTGGAGAGCAGGATTGCAGAGGGAACATTGGAAATCGCCTGGCACGATACTGCCGATGTAAGAAGAGTGATCTTCTCCGATCCGCCCACAAGAGCACCGATGACAGCTTCAACAGCTGGGATTCTCGCCATATTTCCCGAGAAGATGAAGAAGCAAACGAATGTGAGAAGAAGTCCCCAGTCAACTTTCTTCATTGCGTTTCTGTCGAGGAAGAAGATCGCGGCAGGAATAACGATCAGACCGAGCTGATACGGAATGCCGCGGAACACAACGAGGATCGAAAGAGCGAAAAGTGCAAGATATACGATAAGGCGCTTTTTCGGCATTCTGTTAGCCTCGCCCGCATAAGAGAGCGGAACGGCAGGCACGATAAAGCACGCGAGTGTGATAAGCAGGATTGAGAAAATGAACGGGGGAAACATTACGGAAACAAACTCACCGGCAGGGATTCCGAAGAACGAGTAGAGGTAGAGGTTCTGGGGATTGCCGAAAGGAGTGAGCATACCGCCGAGGTTAGCCGCGATATTCTGCAGGATGAAGACAAACGCCATATATTTTTCGTTCTTTGTGCAGGAGAGAACGATATAACCGAGTGGCAGGAAAGTGATCAGCGCCATATCGTTTGCGATCAGCATTGAGCCGATGAAAGTGATATACACGAGCGCTATCGTTGCAAGGCGAAGATTTTTCGCGACGCTGATAATACGTTCGGCGCAGACATAGAAGAATCTGATCTCACCGAGCGCGCAGATAACTGCGAGAGTGCAGAGGAGGCAGGTGAGGGTACGGAAATCGAAATAGCCGAGATACTGTGCATCGGGGGTAACGATAAACGAAGTGAGGAGTGCGAGGGCAGCGGCGATTGTAAGAACGGGATTCTTCCGCACGAAGCCGAGTACGGACTCACCGACATGAGCGATACGACCGAAGTCGGGAACTAAGCGCTGGCGCAGAGAATGCCGCCGGACGTGTTCGATTTTGTTCATAATACCTCATCCTGCGTGCCGAAAATTAATTTCCGGAGCGGATTTTTATATAAATCGCCGGATTGCACGCACGGTGGATATTATACTACATATATTGGGTTTTCGTCAATTGACATGATGCTGATTTTTTTCTTTTGGTATGTGGGTGGATTGTGGGTTTCGCTTACAGTAATATTGCTTCAATATTACTTCAGCATTGATTCAATATTACTTCGCGTAAGGCGCTCGGGTGTTGCTCCTACGCGGAGGGCGCACAAAAAGGATCTCGGGGCAATCCTTCTTGTGAATCAACCGCCCCTGTGTTTTGGCTAAGGCATTACTTTAGCTGTATGGACGGGGAGTTTGGTTCATTCTTTGGATTTTGCCTAACCGGCATGGGTCTGCATTGCAGTAACGCTTTTGACCAATGGCGGTTAGCCAAAATTATTCGTACTAAAAGATTTTGCTGCCGCAATGGGTGTAGGGGTGACGTTAGGCGTAAACAAATGCGGTTAGCCTAATTAAAAGCTGTGCTTTCAGCCGTACTTTACATGATGCTCTCTCAATAAACTAAAGCTGAGAGCTGACGCAAAAATCACCGCTGACCGCGATATGGTGCTGTCGGCTCAAACTTCGGCTGACACAACGGCGGTTAGCCATAATCGAACCAAAACGTATCACTATCAACTGAAAGTGCGATTTAAGCCCAACGAAGCCGGGTGATTCACAAGAGGTGGCGGCTTCCACCTCTTGTGCGCCCTCCGCGCAGGAGCAAAAAACAAGCCCCTTACGCCGAGTAAGATCCCTGTAAAATAAAAGCCTCACGCTCAGTGAAACCCTCCACTCCCTGCGGAGAGCAGCAATACCCCACCCGCTCACCGCCGAAGGTGAACTCCAGCTCCACAGAAAACAGCGCCGCACCGCGGTATGTAACCCTGCTCCCGTACTTCCTGTCCCCAATCAACGGAGACTTGCGCGAAGCAAACTGTACACGGATCTGGTGACTCCGTCCCGTCTTCAGCTCAATGCGAACCTCGCATACCTCTTCTCCCTCGTACTCAAACCTGCGTAAAATCCGGTAGTCGAGTACCGCTTCTTTCGAGCCGCGCCGCTTTCCGTCAACTACAAACGACTTGTCACGCTGTCGGTCGAAAAAGAGATAGTCACGCATCTCACCAACCTCCGCAAGACCGCTGTCCGCCGTGATGTACGCTACGTATACTTTCTTAAATCCGCCGCCCGTGATCTCGGCAGATATCTCCGCAGCAGCTCTCCGGTTCAGCGCGTATACCATCAGCCCCTCCGTCGTACGGTCAAGCCTGTGTACCGTCCATACACCATCGTACGCCTGCCCCGCCGAATCAAGATACGCCCTTATCGCCGCAGGACAACTCTCACCACCCTCAGATTCCTCCGAAAGATACCCGTACGGCTTGTATATAACAATGTAGTCTTTTAAACAGTAAATCACCTTGAATTCCGATGCCATCTCGCTCACCTCATCATGTATTTTCAGAGAAATTATACCATAGCGCAGACACGGTGTCAAGGCGGCTGAAAGAGGGATTTTTTTGACTGAATTTTATCTTATTTGACTAAATCCGTTATATCACAAAAAATGCACAAAATATCTCTTGACTATTTGTTTTCATCATATTATAATGAAAATATGAGTATTTTTCCGCTAAGACAGTTATTTTCACTAAAACAACGGAGGTGCAAATTATGTTGAATATAGGAATCACATCCCGATCTTTCAACGGCTTGACGATTTCCGACACGGTAAGCCGCATGAGCAGTACAGGCTTCAAATGCACCGAGCTCTGCTTCGTTCATCCCGAACTTCCGGGCTGGGCTTACAACGGAATCGGCGACCTCGGCGAGATCAGCGTGCAGAAGGTGAAGGATGCAGCGTCCGCTTTCCGCTCGGCAGGAATTGATGTGACGTCCCTTGGTATGTTCACCGATCTCCGCAACCCGGACGAGAGCGCAAGAGCGGCGGCAGTCGACTACGCCAAGAGATACATCGAGTTCGCGGCTGAGGCAGGCATCCCATACATCGCAAGCGAATGCGGATTCACCCCCGGACGACGCGGCATCAATGCCGACACATACGAGAGCGATTACGAGAATCTGAAGAAGACTCTGCTTGAGGTATGCCTTGCGGCTGAAGCGTCGGGTGTACACATTGCTCTCGAAGCCTGCGTGCTTGACATAATCCCCTCTCCGAGACGGCTGAAAACGCTTATCGAAGAGCTTGAAGCTGAGTCACACGTACGCCTCGGCGCAATGCTCGACCCCGCGAACTTCCTCGCAAATTCCGACGAAGAGGGTATGTTCTACTACCTGAAAAACGACATCTACTACCTGCACGGCAAGGACCGCAAGATCAACGCGACATACGGCGTGAACATCGGCGACGGCGACCTCGACTGGGAAAAGTTCATGGAATGCTATATCCGCTACGCCGACCGCAAGCCATTCATTATCGAATATGCTAACGCCGACAACTGCGCCGAAATCAAAAACCGCGCAGAAACCTACTACGACGAAGCATTCCACGCTATTATCAACAGGATTTCTCGGTAGTTTCTTGGGGATTCTTGGGACGCTGTCCCAAACCCTGCCACCTTTGAAAAGGTGGACGAAACTTTTCTACCGGATGGGGCAATCGAACTGTGCACAAGAATTTCGGATAACCAAATTTTTTTGCACCCAAACGATCGTCTCAGCAGCAGTAAAGTTTTGATCAAACTTTTTCAAAAGTTTGTGGGTTCGAAGGGCAACGCCCTCGCCGAGCTCGCAAGCTCGGAACACCCAAGACTTCCAAGGAGTTCCTCTTTTTTGCTTCTTTTTTCCTCCTCGATAAAGGAGAAAAAAGAAGATACTAACAATCTGCACACACAAAAAAACAACATAAAAAAATCACCCCACAGAAAGGATTACAGCCATGATCAAACTTGGTGTAAACTCAGTGCTTTTCAAAGCGTTCACATTCCGTGAAGCAGCGGTAACTATCAAGAAATGCGGATACGACGGAGTAGAGATCTCCGCTATCGGCGGTATGTGCGAGCACCTCAACCTCGCAGACTGGAAGAATCAGAAAGCCGAACTCATCGCAATCCGCGAAGAACTCGACCTGCCCTTCCTCTCAACAGAAGTCGCTTCACAGGACAGAGAACGCCTCAATACCGCATTCGAAGCGTGCGCTGAAATCGGTATCCCGATCATCAATATCGGCCCCGGCGGAACAATGAACGACGAAGATTCCCTGAAGGCATCCCTCGAGACTATCCGGATCCTCGCTGAAGACGCTGAAAAGTATGGCGTAAACCTCTGCGTAAAGGCTCATGTAGGCGCATCCGTTTACTCCACTCCCACAACTCTCCGTATGATGGACGCAATCACTTCCTCAGCGTTCGGCGTTGATATGGACCCCTCTCATATCCACAGAGCAGGCGAAAATCCCGCAATCGCTCTCCCGTCCGTTCTCTCCAAGATGAAGCATATCCATATCCGTGACTGCAAGGGCGAAGGTCCTTCCCCGGGTGACCCGATCAATCAGGCTTGCGGACGCGGCGATATCGACCTCTTCGGCTACTTCAAGGCAATGGTTGACCAGAACTACAACGGTCCCGTATGCCTCGAAGTTATCGGCCCCGATCAGAATCACGCAACCGCTACAATGATCGCAGCCGAAAGTTACGGCTACATGAACGCCTGCCTCAAAAAGCTCGGCGCAAGATAAGCGGGGAAGCCCCCACAGGCACACTTCGCATATTCTTTAGCTGAAACCGATTATTCTCACCCGAAAATATCATCGGTGCACTGCGGCAGGAGCAAGCCCCTTCCCTACGATCAGAAGAACGATCGGGAGTGCATTGGATTTACAAATTTCACCCAAACGAAATTTACCGGCTGAACAAACGATAACGGATCGCTGACAAATCCGCACGACCCCAATCCCCCATACAGTCAGAAAGTTTTGATCCAACTTTTTCAAAAGTTGGCAGGGGTCGAGGGGACAGCGTCCCTCGTTTCAACCACACATATCACACAAAGGAGTTATCACAATGGCAAAGAAATATCCTAATATACTTTTCTTTGGTATCGACAGCCTTCGCAGTGACCATATGTCACTTTACGGATACCACAGACTCACAACACCGCACATCGACAGATACATCGAGGACGGCGGCATCACATTCGATAAGATGTACTCCCCCTCTATTCCTACAACACCCGGATACGCATCCATGGTAACGGGTATGGACTGCTTCGCTACCGACTGCGTTGCGCTCCGTCATGAGGGCGGTCTCACCGAAGCTGTTCGCACCATGCCCGAAATCCTCCGCGATTACGGCTATACATCCACTTACATCGGCGGTCACTCCTGCAGAGGCTGCGACAAGGTCATCACCTACCCCGACTGGAATCCCGATAAGGCTGAAGCTATGAACGCCGCCGCTATTCCCGAGC
>CAZPPN010000059.1:0-459 GCA_964588425.1 uncultured Ruminococcus sp.
CAGAGCTGTAATACGGCTATACGTGGTCTTTTGCCGCAAAGGGGGATGCAAAAAAATTATGAATAACATTACAGAAACAGAAAAAAAGAATATTATTGAACTGAAAAACATTACCGTTCGTTTTGACGGAGAGACTATCCTTGACAACATGAGTCTTTCCATCGGCAACGGTGAGTTTGTTACGCTTCTCGGTTCTTCGGGATGCGGAAAAACAACCACGCTGAGAATCATTGCGGGATTTCTCAATCCTGACGAGGGGGAAGTGTTTTTTGACTCAAAAAACATAAATGGTGTTCCCCCATACAAGCGTGAGGTAAACACCATTTTTCAGCGTTATGCCCTTTTCCCGAACTACAATGTGTTCGACAACATCGCATACGGTCTGAGAGTACGCAAGGTTCCCGAAGCTGAAATCAAGCAGAGAGTACATGAAATGCTCACGCTCGTCAACCTTGAAGG
>CAZPPN010000059.1:469-9316 GCA_964588425.1 uncultured Ruminococcus sp.
CCGGCGGTCAGCAGCAGCGTGTTGCAATCGCCCGTGCTCTTATCCTCAAACCGAAGGTGCTCCTTCTCGACGAACCTCTCGCTGCTCTTGACCTCAAGCTCAGAAAAGATATGCAGAACGAACTGAAGAACATTCAGAAAGCGCTCGGCATCACATTCATTTTCGTAACGCACGATCAGGAAGAAGCGCTCTCCATGTCTGACACCGTTGTTGTAATGAACGAGGGCAAGGTTCAGCAGATCGGTTCTCCCATCGACATCTACAACGAGCCCGAGAACGCATTCGTAGCTGACTTTATCGGCGAATCCAACATTCTCGACGGCGTTATGAAGAAGGACTATCTCGCATCGTTCTCCGGACGTGACTTCAACTGTCTCGACAAAGGCTTCGGCGCGAACGAACCTGTCGATATCGTTGTCCGTCCCGAAGACGTTGACATCGTCGGCGTGAACGACGGTATGCTCAAGGGCATCGTAACATCGGTCACATTCCGCGGCGTGCATTTTGAAATCATCGTTGATATCGGCGGCTTCAAGCGGATGATCCAGACAACGGACGAGCACCACGAAGGCGATGAAGTAGGACTCTTTATCGAACCCGACGCGATCCACGTTATGAAGAAGTCGAAGTATTCCGGTCAGTTCGGCGATTACAGCTCATATTCCGACGAGCTGGACGAGCTGAATCAGATTCACGACGATGAAGACGAAGACTGATCGGAGGCGCCGTAAATAATGAAAAAGCAATCATTTATGCAGAAACTGCTCGGAGCGCCGTATGTTCTCTGGGCAGCCATCTTCATTGTGGTACCTCTCCTGATCGTCGTCTACTATTCTTTCACGGACGCTGACGGCGCATTCACTCTCGAAAATATAAAATCTCTCGCCGACTACAAGGAAGTTTTCCTGCTCTCGGTAGAGTATTCAATTATTGCAACGATCATCACGCTCGTTATCGCTTATCCTTTCGCATACATAATGTCACGCAAGAGAGAAAGCACACAGCGTATCATGATGATGCTCGTCATGCTCCCGATGTGGATGAATCTCCTCATCAGAACATACTCATGGATGAACATTCTCGAGAAAAACGGCATCATCAACAACCTGCTCGCAATGATCGGTCTTGAGCCTCTCAAGATGATCGGTACGCCCGGAGCCGTAATTTTCGGTATGATCTACAACTATCTGCCGTACATGATCCTCCCGATCTATTCCGTTATGGCGAAGATCGACCCGAGCGTTCTCGAAGCGGCGGAAGACCTCGGATCAAACTCGCTCTCCAAGCTCAGACGAATCATCATTCCCATGTCGATGCCCGGCGTTGTTTCCGGTATCACAATGGTATTCGTTCCTTCCGTCAGCACATTCTACATCAGCCAGAAGCTCGGCGGAAAGATCATGCTCGTCGGTGACGCAATCGAAAAGCAGATCCAGTCGCTTTACAACTACAACCTCGGCGCGGCGTTGTCACTCGTGCTGATGGTGATGATCCTTCTCTCCATGGCGCTTATGAAAAAATTCGCCGGAGAAGGTGACGGAAATCTTTACGTATAAGGAGGGGATAACATGAAAAAAGCATCGGGAAACATCTTCCTCGGAATCATCTATACCCTTCTGTACGCGCCGCTTCTCGTGATGGTGCTCTTCTCCTTCAACGAAGCGAAAAGTACATCCGTATTCAAAGGCTTCTCTTTCAAATGGTATGCAGAGCTGTTCTCTTCGTCCAACACAATCAACGCGCTTCGCAACACTCTCGTTCTGGCGGCTCTTTCGGCAATCATCGCAACCGTGATCGGTACTGCCGCTGCCGTTTACATCTATCACTGCCGCAGCAAGGCGTGGAAGAACACCCTTGACGTTGTAACAAACATTCCCATGATGAACCCCGATATCGTAACGGGCGTATCACTCATGCTTCTGTTCGTGTTCATCGGACGTCTCATCGGAGCGAGAGAATCCCTCAGCTTCATGACGCTTCTGATCGCACACGTCACGTTCTGTCTGCCGTATGTTATCCTCAACGTACTGCCAAAGCTGAACCAGACCGACCGTCATCTCTCCGAGGCGGCGCAGGATCTCGGAAGCACTCCCATCCAGGCATTCTTCAAGATCGTGCTCCCCGCTATCATGCCGGGTGTTATGTCGGGAATGGTAATGTCGTTCACGCTCTCACTTGATGACTTCGTGATCAGCTATTATACCACCGGTTCGGACTTCCAGACACTTCCGCTTCTTATTTTCTCAATGACGAAAAAGACAGTCAAGCCCGATATGTACGCGCTTTCGACTATAATTTTCGTAACCGTTCTTGTTCTTCTCATCGTGAGCAACCTTATTCAGGCAAGATCCGAAAAGAACGAGCGCAGATAATCCACAACAAGCCGATACACGGTAAAATTATTTATTCTCACAAATTATTTTATCTAACAAAGAAAGGTATTGCACCGCAAATGAAAAAAATTCTCAGCACTCTCACAGCACTCACTCTCACAGCTTCATCTCTCTTTGCGTTCTCGTCATGCGGCGGAACAGTATCGACTCTTGAGAACCCCCGTGCGGAATATTCCCGTGAATTCGAAGGCACAACGCTCAACGTATTCAACTGGGGCGTATACATCTCCGACGGAAGCGAAGGCACATTCGACGTAAATGCTGCTTTCGAAGAACTGACCGGCATCAAGGTAAACTACATGAACTACGAATCCAACGAAGCAATGTACGGCAAGCTCAAGTCCGGCGCGGTTTCGTATGATATCGTAATCCCCTCCGACTACATGATCGAGCGTCTCATCAACGAAGATATGCTTCAGCAGCTCGATTTTTCGAAAATCACCAACTACGACCTTATCGACAGCCAGTACAAGAATCTGTTCTTTGATATAAACAACGAATACAGCGTTCCCTACTCCGTCGGTATGGTTGGTCTGATCTACAACACGACGATGGTTGAAGGAACACCGGACAGCTGGTCTGTCATGTGGGACGAGAAATATGCCGACAATATTCTCACATTCAACAATCCCCGTGACGCTTTCGCAATCGCGCAGTTCCTCCTCGGCTACGACATCAACTCCACCGATCTCTCCACATGGGACGCTGCAGCAGAAAAGCTCTCGGAACAGAACGCCATTCTCCAGGACCGTGTAATGGATGAAGTATTCGGAAAGATGGAAGCCGGCAACGCAGCTATCGCTCCCTACTACGCAGGCGACTTCTACACAATGTACGAGAACAACAACGATCTCGCATTCGTTTACCCCAAGGAAGGCACAAACATCTTCGTTGACTCCGTATGTGTTCCCTCCAATGCACAGAACTACGACGCAGCTATGATGTACATCAACTTCCTCCTTGAGCCTGAAATCGCTCTTGCGAACGCAGAATACATCTGCTACGCATCCCCGAACACCGCTGTTGTGAACAATCCCGACTACACATTCTACGGCGACGAGATCCTCTATCCCTCCGCTGACAAAATACCTAAGGTAGAGTATTTCCACGACATCGATCCCGAGATCAGAGCGTACTACGAAAAGCTCTGGGAAAAGATTCTGATTGATTGAATCAAGTGCTGATTGACTGAAACCTCATATCACAAATAACGAAAGGCTGTCTGCGAGTCACTAACTTACTGCGGACAGCCTGATTTTTTCGAAAAAATTTTTAGAAATCTTGTCAGGAAATTATAAAACACCACACTATATGAGTGAAAGGGGGCGAGGGAATGCAGGAATCAAACAAAATGCGCGATCAGCTTACGGGTGAGTTTGCTGAAAACTATATCGAAAAACTGTTTTACTTCTGTCTGAAAAAGACGGGCAGCAGCACCGAGGCGGAGGATTTAACACAGGATATAGTACTTCAGATCATTTCAGCTTTGAACAAAGGCACTATACCAACGAGTTTTTCGGCATGGGTATGGCAGATTGCGCGCAACCGTTATTCGGTATGGGCAAAAAATAAGCATAATCGCAATGAATCGGTAACCGGTTCCGATATCAGCGATTATGAAATCGAAGATGAAAACGAAAACATCCTTGATAAAATGATAAATACAGAGCAAATGTCTCTGCTCCGGCGTGAGCTGGCTTTTATCAGAAGTGACTATCGCAGCATCATCGTTGCTTATTACATCGAAGACAAAAGCATTCGTGATATTGCATCATCGCTTTCACTTTCGGAAAGTGCGGTACAGCAAAGACTGCATCGCGCAAGAATCATATTGAAAGAAGGTATAGATATGGCAAGAGATTTTGGAAAACGCAGTTATAAACCTGACGAAATTACATTTGCGGCAAGCGGTTCACAGCCGAGCGGTCTTCCGTGGAGTGCGGTACAGAGAAAAATACCCAAGAACATCCTGCTTGAAGCGAGCAACAATCCGTCAACACTCGAGGAGCTTTCAATTGAGCTTGGCGTAGCACTTCCGTACATGGAGGAAGAAGTTGAACTCCTGCATAAAGCTACACTTCTCGAAAAACACGGGGATAAGTACACCACAAATTTCTTCATACTGGACAAAGAGTGCCGTTCGGAAATCTACTATACACTGAGAAACGCATCTAAAGAAAGAAGCCGGCTTCTCCGTGAATTTATTGATGACAGTCTGGAAACGGTACGCGATCTTGGCATCGCCGGAGAACATATCGAAGATAATACTGTCCGCTGGTGGATGGTGCCCGATCTTATTGACTGTCTGGTTGAAGACATTGGAAAAGGACAGGATATTTATGATCCGCCCAAACGTGCCAACGGAGAATCGTGGGGATTTGTCGGATATGAAATCACGGAGCTGCCCGAGAACACTTCAATGAGTCATAATGGATACGGCAGTGGGTTTTGGGCTTATATATTCAGTGACTACTCATTATGGGATCTATGCGGAGACCCTGAATATGAAGAAACCGTGCTGCTGAGCGACTGCATCAGAAACAAGCGTACTGCCGATTCAATCAGCGGCATCGAAAAAGGAATATGGGAAAAGATCAACGGCAAATACGTACACACATCCGACAGCGGAGAAGTGATACCCGATATTCTTGTGATCACAGACGAAAATTTCAGCAAAATCCATGAAATCTTCCGCTGCCACAGAAATTACGAACCACTGATTCACAATGTAAAGGAAACATACGAAATAATCGAAAAAATTTTCAAAAAGCACAGTCATAAAGTACTGCACGACAATCTCGGATACAATGTCCGAATGGAGCTTTACGCAATGAGAATGATGTGCATACACGATCTTGTTGATGAAGGTGTACTGACATTGCCGGAAGACAGAAGCAAATCCACACTTGGTATGTATATTATTCTGAAATAAACTGAAAATGTAAAAGAGCCCTCCTATGGTTAACTAAAGCCTTAGGAGGAATTTTATTTTGCATTAAAATTCTTCCAGCACATCAAACACCGTACCGCTGTCAAGTGCACACCCGGCATAGATCATGCTGTCATGTCTGCCGATTTCGAGATAATGTCCGAGCACATCCCTTGCGGTAAACGGCATTTTCCTGTCCGGCACGTCGTCGGTCTTTACCCATTCAAGCCGTCCCTCGTCACAGGTATCCGGAATGTGCGCTGTATCCGTCAGCTCAGCGAAAAAGTAATAGTTCTGTCTGATCTCACCGTTTTTCAGTCTGAGAGTCACGTACCTCAAAGTCAGGTCTTTCAGATCACTCTCACCGAGTCCGATCTCTTCCCCGACCTCGCGAAGAACGCACTCACGCGGATCGTCAAGTTCATCTTTTTCAAAATGTCCGCCGATTCCGCACCATGACGGTTCAACAACGCGCGATCCCACTCGATACAGGAGAAGTATTTCATCCGCTCTTGTCAGCTAGAGTGATGTCATGCTCCGCAGTTTTACTTTCATTTCAGATGTCCGTTTTTCTCGTAAGCCTTGACGACAGCCTGCATGACTGTGTGACGGAATCCGCCCGCTTCAAGAGCTTCGACGCCCTCGATTGTCGATCCGGCAGGGCTTGTCACCTCATCTTTGACGACTCCGGGGTGCTTTCCGGTTTCTTCAAGAAGCGCCGCTGTACCCTTGAGAGTCTGGATCGCGTATTCGTATGCCTTCGCTCTCGGAATACCGCATTTCACCGCACCGTCAGCAAGAGCTTCAACGAACATACACACATACGCCGGACCGCATCCCTGTACCGCAGTACCCGCGTCGATCAGCTTTTCGGGGATGAAATCAAGTCTGCCGGACTCCGACATGAAGTCAGCGAACTCATCCAGTCTGTCATCAGCACCGAGCGAGGAAACGAGGATCATTCCCTCTCCGACTGACGCGCAGACGTTCGGCATGATACGGATCACGGGACAATCCGCACCGCTCATTTCACGTACAGTCTCCATCGTAACGCCTGCCATCATCGAGATAATCACTGGTTTTACAATTCGTGCGCTGAGTGAGTCTCTGATGCCGTCGAACGCATCGCGTGCCATCTGCGGCTTTACTCCGATGAAGATGAACTCAGCGTTTTCCGCAACTTCTTCGGATGAAGCAGGCACACAGCCGTACTTCTGTGCAAAATGATCGAGTCGTTCGGAGTTGAAATCCGAAATTATAATATTCTCTCCGGCGATCTTCTTCGCACAGGCATCGAGCAGCGCTCCGCCCATGTTTCCGACGCCGATAAAACCGAGTTTGTACATAAATACCTCCGCTGATTGTTGAATGTCACTGACTAAAAAATACAGGGAGATACTTTTTGAAAAAAGCACCTCCCCGAGCGCCTCCCCAAAAACTTCTATACTGTGAAATCAAACATAGTATAGTGCGAATCTTACAAGAAATCTGCACTGTCTTTGGTATTTTTGTCTGGAAAAAATTTTTGAAATCGGGATTTGAAGTATGCTGCGCGAACTTTTGAAAAATCTTTTTAAGAAGTTTTCTCAGAGATCCGGTTTCCGACTGTTATTAGCGCACATTGCCGTTTCCGCGGACGATGTATTTGTAGACGCACAGCTCGCCCAGTCCCATCGGACCTCTTGCGTGGAGCTTCTGTGTCGAGATACCCATCTCACATCCGAGACCGAACTCGCCGCCGTCGGTGAATCTTGTGCTGGCATTATGATAAACCGCCGCGGAGTCGATGCATCTCAGAAAATGCTCCGCTGTACCGTTGTTTGCTGTGATTATCGCTTCGCTGTGGTGAGTCGAATGCGCGCTGATATGCCCGATCGCTTCGTCAGCGGAATCGACAATTCTGACCGCCATGATGTAGTCGAGGAATTCAGTATCGAAATCTTCTTCTCCGGCAGGCGAACCTTCGATGATCTTTGCCGCACGCTCGTCAAGGCGAAGCTCAACAGGCGCTTTTCCCTCCGCGATTCTGTCGTCAACGAGGGCTTTTTTCATGATCGGAAGAAACTCACCTGCGATATCGCTGTGAACCACGCAGACTTCCATCGCGTTGCACACGGACGGACGGCTGGTTTTCGCGTTGACAATGATACGCTCAGCCATCGCGAGATCAGCTTCACGGTCGACATAGATGTGACAGATTCCGGTACCCGTCTCAATGCACGGAACTTTCGCTTCCTCAACGCAGGTTCTGATAAGTCCCTTGCCGCCGCGCGGAATGAGGAGATCGATATATCCGACACCGTGCATGAGGTCAAGCGAACTCTGGCGTGTCGTATCATCCACTACCTGAACGAGATCTTCGGGATATCCTGCTCTCACGCATCCCTCACGAAGCGCATTGACTATCGCTTTTGAGGAACGGTATGCATCACTTCCGCCGCGCAGGATAACCGCATTTCCGCTCTTTATGCACAATGCCGCCGCATCCGATGTCACATTCGGTCTGCTCTCGTAAATGATCGCAATAACGCCGAGCGGTACGGCAGTCTTCTCGATCACGAGCCCGTCCGCACGTTCAGTTTCCGAAAGAATCCTCCACGCGGGATCGGGCAGTGCTTCGACATCGAGGATACCTTTTGCCATTGCCTCGATTCTTGCGGATGTCAGCGCGAGACGGTCGATCATGACGTCGGATATTCTTCCCTTTGCGTCCTCAACGTCTTTCGCGTTCTCCGCAAGGATCGTATCAGCCGCGCCGATCAGACATTGTGCCATATTTCTGAGGATAAGATTTTTGTCCTCTGTCGGAGCTGTCATGATCTTCGGATACACAGCTTTCGCGGACTGCATTATTTCAAGTGTTGTTTTCATTGTAAGTCAGCCTTTTTCAATATTATAAGCGGTTCATTCAGCCACATCTTCGGTCGGGTCGGCATCTGACATTATCTCTTCGGATTCCTCTTCAACCGGAGCGTAGTCAACATATCCGAGCACTGCGTCAACCGCCTCGGCATCAACGAGATACACGATATTAGATTTGGATGTTGCAGTATAGCAGTATCCGTCGTCGGTTCTGTCGCCGAAATAAAGCGTGAGCGTTGTCTCGAGATAGTTGGTTGATTCGTTTCCGGATTCATCGGTCGATGTTACCGCTTCTCTGTATTTTACCGCAGCAGACACAGTTTTGTCAATACCGAATGCGGCTTTCTCGTCGTCATCGGCGTAATAATCGACAAAGTCTGTGAATGAAATATCGCCGATCACACCGACGAACGCTTCCTTGCCTTCCGCATCGGAGATCGTATTGGTGTCATCCGCTGTGGCAATTGTTATATCGGTGATATAGTTCACGTCTGACCATGCGGATGTCGGGATCGTATCAAGTGAGACAAGCTCGTTCTCGTCATAATCGAAATACGGGATAAGACCGGCGGAGATCATGTAGATATCCCCGTCAGCCTTGAAGTAGTACGATCCGTTGAACGAGTTATAGTTCCCGATCTCGTAGCTGTTCTGCGTACCGTC
>CAZPPN010000060.1:0-9282 GCA_964588425.1 uncultured Ruminococcus sp.
ATCTCACAGCTATCGGCTACGTTCCGAAGGCAGAAGACATCAACATCGAAGGTCTCGATGACATCACAATCGACACTATCCGCGATCTCGTATCCGTTGACGTTGCAAGCTGGAAAGAAGACATCCAGAACATCAAGGACTTCTACGCTCAGATCGGTGACAGAGTTCCCGCTGAACTTCACGAAGAACTGGCTGCTCTCGAAGCTCGTCTCGGCTGATAAAACTGCATAAATTACAAATCCGGCTCGTATCCATTTCGGTTTCAGCCGGATTTTTTCTAAAAGACTACACTATTTTCTCACAAAATGCGAGGTACATCATAATGAGTTATTGGCTTAAAAACATGAAAGAAAAACTCTCGGAAGAGGATACCGCTTTTCTGAAAAAAATATATGAACCCAGAGTAGTTACGGTTCCTCCGAGTGATGCCTGCCGAAATATGGCTGTAACACCCGACGGTGAAATACGCATCTACGGCGCGCTCGACAAGCTTGAACCCAATGATATCGGGACACAGGTTTATATTTCGTCAACCGACTGCGGTCTTTCCTGGAAAACACATATCATGCCTGAAGGTGCACTCGGAAGCGCTGCATACAATCCGACATCCGGCAGATATATAACCACTTATCCGAATGAATACCGTCCGGAACTCGACCGTATTTATCCGACGTCAGGTACCTATGCTGTTATCGGAACCTCTCTTGACGATACAGAGCCGCGTCTTGTCAAATTTACTGACAAATTCGTTCATGTATTAAAGCTTCCGATTTATCTTGAATCATGCGGACGCTGGCTTATTATGGGAGAATATACAATGCCCGATTATACCGACAGGCAAGTTGCTGTTTTTTACTCGGATGATGACGGTGAAAGCTGGAACGGCGGAATTATAGGAAAAAGCGCTCCGAAGCATGAAATCAAGCCTCCTCACAAAAGCGAAAGATGGCAGCAATACGCCGCTGAACCAACAATAGTTGAGCTTGATGATGGCAAGCTTGTTCTGTTCTGCAGAACATCGCAGGACTACCATTATTGCTACACATCGGACAATAGAGGCGAAACATGGCACGGTCCCGAACCTACCACATTCCATGGTACGATTACTATGCCCGTTCTCCAGAAGCTTTCAGACGGCAGAATAGTTTTCTTCTGGTGCAACAATCAGCCAATGCCGGAGCTTGACCATTCAAACGATTTCCCATCGCTCAACATAACGGAAACAAACGGCACATGGGAAGACGTCTTCACAAACCGTGATGCGAACCATCTTGCAATCAGCGAAGACGGCATGAAGACATGGATTGGTCTGAGAGAGCTGTTTTTGAGTCCGATCCGAAACTATGCGGATTTCAGAAGCATCGGCGGAACCAACTCGATAGATAAAAGCATACATCAGGCTCAGATTCTTGAGCTACCTTACAATAAGCTGCTGATTCATTTCGGTCAGAACAATATCTCAAGAAAAGTTGTGATCGTTGACATAGACTGGCTTTACGAAACATCACGTGAAGAAAACTTCCGATTCGGTCTTGGCGGTGTTTCAACTCATATGTATGTTAAAAGTAATCTCGGCGGATATCGCGGTTATTCGGGTCACTGTGCGTATAACAGAACCAACGGAGCTCTGCTTATCCCTGATCCCTCGGGGAATTTCCGTGAAGTATTGAGCATCTGCTATATAGACGACGAAAGACTGTTCGAAAAGAAGCAGGGTGTGGTCTGGAATTTCCCTGCTGCAAAACGCGGACGGGTTGAAATCGAATTAAGTGTAGTCGGATATGGCGTTAGAACAGCGCTGACTGACAGATGGTACAATCCCTGTGACGTGACCGCAGGAAATGAAGCAGCATTTTGTATCGACATCAGCGACAAATGCGACTTCTCTACACTTTCTATCGAATATGATACAGAAAACGGAAAAGCAGTTGTTACTCATGGCGAATTTTCATGTACACTTGACATGAGAACTCCAACACCGCACGGAATCAGTTACCTACACATTCAAACTCTTGCAGAAGAAACTGACAGCAAGGGAACTCTGATCAGAACATTGAAAGCAGAAAAACTGAAGTAATCCAAGAAAATCCGGCTCGTTTCCATTTCGGTTTCAGCCGGATTTTTTCTGTCTGAATATTTCCCCATTAAAATTTCTCAACAAACTATGCTGTGGAGTATTTATGAGTTAGCGGCAAAAAATGAAGAAATGCCAGAAACTACTTGTATCATTTTTTGTTCTGTGCTATAATGAAGCAAATCAAAAATTCTCTTTGTGAGGTAAATTTTTATGAAAAGATTCCGTGAAAAATTAGCTTACGGTTACAAATTCCGCTTGTATCCCGAAGGATTTGCAGACGAAGCCGTATACACTCCCGATTATGACGACAGCTCGTGGCAGGATATCCGCGTTCCTCACGACTGGGCTGCTGACGGCGAATTCAAGATCACCAATGATGCAACTTACAGCGATGTCATAGCCGATGGCATCACACGGCCCATTGAGCACAGCGGACGTACAGGCGCTCTCCCGATTGTCGGTCTGGGTGTGTACCGCCGCATGATCGAAATCTCGGAAGAAGACAGGGGTAAGGCGATTACCATCGAGTTTGACGGTGTAATGTGGGATTCACACATCTATGTCAACGGAAAACACATTCATTTCAATCACTTCGGTTATAAGTCCTTCTCAGTGGATATCACAGATTACGTGGAATACGGCAAGAGCAATCTTATTGCTGTCGGTGCATCTGTTTATGAAGACTGTTCACGCTGGTATCCGGGTGCCGGTATTTTCCGCAATGTATATCTTGTAAAGAAAGCGGCTCATCACATCAACTATAACGGTATCTGGATTCGTCAGCTTGAAGCCGCAAACGGTCATGCAAATTTCGAATTGTCCGTTGACTACACCGGTCCCGAGTCACTTAAACTCAAGGCGGACATTTTCTCTCCCGACGGCGAAAAGGTCTGCGAAGTTGCTCACGGCACATATTTCGGTGAGCTGAGTGACATTTTCACAATCAACGATGTAAAACTTTGGGACATAGATTCCCCTTACCTTTACACCGCATCAGTTTCGCTTGCGGATGATGACAACAATATTCTTGACACTGAAACCGTCAGATTCGGTGCGCGCAATTTTGAATTTACGGTCGAAAACGGCTTCTTCCTCAATGGCAGACATCTCAAACTCAACGGCGTCTGCAATCATCACGACCTCGGGTCACTCGGTGCTGCAGTAAATGTAGCTGCTCTTCGCCGTCAGCTCCGTTTCATGCGCGAAATGGGAGTCAATTCCATCCGTACCAGCCACAATCCGCCCGCTCCCGAACTCCTTGATCTGTGTGATGAAATGGGATTTGTGGTAATGGACGAATTCTTTGATGAATGGTACACTCCGAAAGTTGCCAACGGATACGCAAAGTATTACCGTGAACACGCCGCAGAAGATGTCATCGACATAATCCGCCGCGACCGCAACCATCCGTCCATCATCATGTGGTCTATCGGCAACGAGATTCTTGAGCAGTCTGACAAAGAAGGCTGGCGTGCCGCAAAATTCCTCTCAGAGCTGTGTCACCGCACAGACCCGACACGTCCCACAGTCGCAGGCTTCAATTACGCTGAAGGAGCTTTCATGAATCATCTTGCCGAATATGTGGATATTGTGGGATTGAATTACAGACCTCATCAATATGAAGAATTCCACAGAGGTCATCCCCATATGAAGCTGATCGGCAGTGAAACCGCATCCTGTACATCCACGAGAGATGTTTACACGCTTCCGGCAGAAATCTCGCTTCCCAGCCGAAAACTTGACGATCTGACCGTATCGGCATATGAACTCGAAGGACCGCCGTGGGCTTGTTATCCGGAACGCGAATTTGGCGCACAGGATGATATGCCTTATGTTGCAGGCGAATATGTCTGGACAGGCATGGACTATCTCGGCGAGCCCACTCCATATTACAGCGAATGGCCGTCACGTTCCTCTTATTTTGGAATTGTTGACATGGCAGGTATTCCGAAAAACCGTTTCTACGGCTACTGCGCTCACTGGACAGACACGCCCACTCTGCATATTTTCCCCCATTGGAACTGGAAAGGTATGGAAGGACAGATTGTTCCTGTTCATATTTATACCAATTATCATTCGGTTGAACTTTTTATCAACGGTAAATCTTACGGTATCCGTACCCATGCTGCCAAACCTGAAAGTGCTGACCGCGGAATGGGCGAAGTTGCACGTTATCGTCTGATGTGGAATGACACAATCTACGAACCCGGCGAAGTCAAAGCAGTCGCATACGATGAAAACGGCAGTATTGCGTCAGAATCCGTCGTGCTTACAGCGGGCAAGCCTGCAGCCATCGCTCTCAGTGCAGACCGCAGTTCAATTTCCGCCGACGGAGACGATCTGGTCTACATCACCGCATCGGTTACAGACGAAAACGGGATAGTATGTCCCCATGCAGACAATCGCCTGTTCTTCTCCGTATCAGGAGACGGCGAACTTCTCACCACCGACAGCGGAGACCAGCGCGAAACCGAATCATTTGCCCGTCACGATAAGAAAGTCCTTGCCGGTAAGGTCGTAGCCTGCGTTCGTTCTATCAAAGATCAGCCGGGAAAACTGACTCTCAGAGCTGACTCCGACGGTATTGCATCCGCTGAAATTGAAATTGAAGTAAAATAACCACCCAGACAATCATGAGACTGATGTACTCTGTAAGAAATCCCTAAAGTATATTAGTCTCATTTATTTTTCTATGTATCATATATAACTACTGTTCAAGTACAGTGCGGATAACTTCGTTTCGCTCTGTCCCGTCTTGATTTATACTGTTATTTATGGTATAATGTCATTATTCAAATACATAATTTAAGGAAGATCATGACTTCGGATTACAAATTCAATTCTCCGGTTCACATCACCGGATGCGATTCCTACGATACCGATCTGCTCTGCTCGATATTAAGAGAGTCATTCGCAGTGCTGGGCATTACTGACGATCTGATCCGCGGAAAAAAGGTATGTCTCAAGCCAAATCTCGTGCTCGCCAAAAAGCCGGAATACGCCGCAACGACTCATCCCGCATTTGTTTCTGCCGCCGCGCGTGTTCTCGCTGAAATGGGAGCCGAAGATATCGTTCTCGCAGATTCTCCGGGCGGACCGTACAACGCGGCAAACCTCGGAAATGTTTACAGGGTATGCGAGATGAACTCTGCTCAGTCGGAAAAGCTGCGTCTGAACGATGATTTCACATTTACCGATGCGCTGGCAGGCGGTGTGAAGCTGAAAAAATTCCATATCATCTCAGCAGTACAAAATGCCGATGTAATTGTCGACCTCTGCAAGTTGAAGACACATTCGCTGACGAGGCTGAGCTGTGCGACAAAGAATCTGTTCGGCATCATCCCCGGAGTCGAAAAATTCGAGATGCACTCGACTTATCCCGAGATCGCAGATTTTTCCGAAATGCTGGTTGATCTGTCCTCTTATGTCCTCGAAAACAAGACATTCATTGCATTATGTGACGCTGTTTTATCAATGGAAGGAAACGGTCCGACTCACGGCGTGCCGAAGAAAACAGGAATGATCCTCGTCTCACGCTCGCCGTATTCCCTTGATGTGATCGGTGAATGTATCATCGGTGCTGTCGGCGAAACCGTTCATCTCGACTGTGCGTCAAAACGCGGATTCATGCCGAGAGATTACAAAGACATCGATGTTATCGGAATGACGGATTACCCCACATTCGAGTTCGTCAGACCTGACGCGGACGCCGGATACATTCTAAAGAATCTGCCCAATCTCTTCGGCGGACGGCTCGCGAAAATGTTCGAGACAAAACCGGACATCAATCTGAAGAAATGCGTCGGATGCGGAATATGCTCCTCGTCCTGTCCGCGCCACACTATTACCATTGAAAATAAAAAATCGAAGAAATATGCCAAAATCGACCGATCCGACTGCATACGCTGTTTCTGCTGTCAGGAGCTTTGTCCAATCGGTGCGGTCGGCATAAAGCAGAATTTCCTCATAAAGCTGATCCACTGAGCGCACGAAACGGAGGTATTCCATGTTACGCATCATGACGGAAAAAGCATACGCAAAGATCAATCTCTACCTCGACATTCAAAATAAACGTCCCGACGGGTATCACGAGCTTGAAAGCATCATGCAGCAGGTATCACTTTTCGACTATATCACCGTAGTCCGCTCGGATGCAGATGACTCCGCAGAAATTTCCGTTCTGTGTACCGACAAGTCAATCCCCGAGGACAAAAGCAACATCGTATACAAATGCGCAGCCGCTTTCTTCTCCCATTTCGGCATAACAAAATTCAGCATCACTATCCACATAGACAAGCGTATTCCCTCTGCCGCAGGACTTGCCGGAGGATCGACTGACGGTGCGGCTGTACTGAAAATTCTCAACTCCATGTTCGACGTAAATGCCGGACTGCCCGAGCTGTGCGATATCGGCAAAAAAGTCGGCGCGGATATCCCGTTCTGTCTGATCGGCGGCACATGCATCTGCAAAGGAATCGGGGAGATACTCATTCCGCAGAAAATCGCTCCGCCGGCTTATCAGATACTGATCGTATTCCCCGGAAACGGCGTCTCAACTGCCGCGGCATACAGAATGCTGGATGAATCCGAGAACTATTCCGACGGATACTCGGCTGATAATATCATAAGTGCGCTCAAAAACGGAAAAATCCCCTCAAAGCTGTACAACTCGTTCGAGCGCGTCATACTCCCAGTACATCCTGCCGCTAATACGGTGCGTGAGATCATGCGTGAGCACGGCGCGGAAGCAATGATGAGCGGAAGCGGTCCGTCTGTCTTCGGCTTGTTTGGCAGTGATGACGCAATCCAAAAAGCTCAGATCGAACTTCTTGGAATCGGGTTCAGATCGTACATCTGCACACCCGTTCTTCAAAAATAAAAAATGTAAATCAGAAAGGACAACAAAATATGTCAGACCCCATCATCTACAAAGGCCGCGGAACTCCCGAAATGTATGAAGATCTCATGGACTTTATGAACTATGTTTTCGGATTCGACGGAAACGGACGTGATTTCAAAAAACTTCTTCCCAAATTATACAAGGTCAGCAACAATCCCGCATACAGCAACTATGTTGTAACCGAAAACGGCAAGCTCAAAGCTGCAATCGGTGCATATGACGATACAGTTCTCGTTGACGGTGCTGTTCTCAAAAACCGCGGCATCGGAAACGTGGCTGTTCATCCCTATTCAAGATCAAAAGGTTACATGAAAGACTGCATGAACATGGCTATCGAAAACATGATCAAGGACGGCGTTGACTTCTCCGTTCTCGGCGGTCAGAGACAGAGATACGGTTATTTCGGTTACGAACAGGCTATGCCCGAATACGGTATCACAGTAACTCGTACGAATATCCGCCACACATTCCGTGATGTTCCCGAAGATCCGGTTGAGATCGTTGATGTAAAGGCTGACAACGCCGAGCTTCTTGACAAAATCGAAGCACTCCAGGCATCACGTCCGATGAGAACGGTAAGATGCCGCACAGAGCTTCATGATATCCTCCGCACATGGGAGCGTACCCCCAGAGTTTTCATCAAGGATGGCGAAATTATCGGTTACTGCATCTCCAACCTCACCGAACTGACGCTTACCGACATGAAGTATTTCGACTCTGTAATCCGTGCGTTTGTTAATAAGTTCGGCGACACCAATATTCAGTTTCCTTTATGGAATCATGAGATGTTCGACGCAGCTATCAGAATCGGTGAAGGTCCCAATCTGCACGAAAGCGGCATGATAAACGTATTCAACTACAAGAACATGGTCAGCGCTCTTCTCAAGTTCAAGGCTTCCCGCGAAAAACTCCTTGACGGCGAGCTCACAGTTCTCATCCATGGTTACGCCGGCGACTGCACACTCAAGATCGCTGTGAAAGACGGTGAAGCATCTGTTGAAGATTACGAAGGTGAAGTTCAGCTCGAGCTTGAGCACAAGGAAGCTATCAAGTTCTTCTTCGGCGCTTACTCTCCCGCATGGAGAAAGGTTGAGCCTGCAGTTGCCGCATGGTTCCCGCTTTACCTCCATGTTGAAGGCGCGGATCACGTCTGATCTCACACTTCCTGCAAAAATAATATAATAATTACTCAGCGGACTGCATATTATTTAGTGCCGTCCGCTGTTTTTATTTTCGCTTTGCGGATAATCCGATTTTCAAGTGAAAAAACACGAAAAAATGATTCGTTTATTTGATTAAATCATACGTCGAACACAGCATATTTTTGTTGCAATATGCAGAAATTGAAGGAATGAGATAAATATTTCTTGCATTTATATTGCATTTTTGCCGATTTCGTGGTATATTTTACTTCGTGATAAATAAATATTCGGAGGAATACACAATGAGTTACTTAAGCGACGTACTCGCTATGGCTGAAAAGAAGTATGCTGATCAGCCTGAATTTTTACAGACAGTTAAAGAGGTTCTCGAATCTCTCGAGCCTGTTATCACAAAGAATGAAGATCTCTACAAGAGAGAAGCTATCCTCGAACGCATCATCGAACCCGATCGTCAGATCATCTTCCGCGTTCCGTGGGTTGATGACAACGGTCAGATCCGTGTAAACACAGGTTACCGTGTTCAGTTCAACAGCTCCATCGGTCCTTACAAGGGAGGTCTCCGTTTCCATCCTTCCGTAAACCTCAGCATCATCAAGTTCCTCGGTTTCGAACAGACATTCAAGAACTCCCTCACAAGCCTTCCCATGGGCGGTGGTAAGGGCGGTTCCGACTTCGACCCCACAGGTAAGTCTGACAGAGAAGTTATGGCATTCTGCCAGAGCTTCATGACAGAGCTTGCTAAGTACATCGGTCCCGACACAGACGTTCCCGCAGGTGACATCGGCGTTGGCGCAAGAGAAATCGGTTACCTCTTCGGTCAGTACAAGAGACTTCGTGACGAGTTCACAGGCGTTCTCACAGGCAAGGGTATCCCCTACGGCGGTTCTCTTATCCGTCCCGAAGCAACAGGTTTCGGTGCTGTTTACTATGCTGTTGAAATGCTCAAGTACTTCGGCGACGATATCAATGGCAAGACATTCGCAGTTTCCGGCTTCGGTAACGTAGCTTGGGGTACAGTTAAGAAGATTACAGAACTCGGCGGTAAGGTTGTTACAATCTCCGGTCCCGACGGATACATCTACGATCCCGATGGAATCAGCACTCCCGAAAAGATCGACTACCTCCTCGAAATGCGTGCTTCC
>CAZPPN010000061.1:0-9142 GCA_964588425.1 uncultured Ruminococcus sp.
GTTTGAGGGGCGTGTGGTTCACACCGTACGGGTTCAAGTCCCGTTTTCCGCACCACGGACTCGAGTAACATCGGGTCCGTTTTTGTTTTGCCGCAATCCCATCGTAAGCTGCATTTGTTTCGGCATCAGTTTACGATACTGAGCAAGTTTTCAAAAAAATCTTGCCGCCTGTATTTATATGTGATATAATAATCATATATAGTTACATCGGAGCTGAGACATATGACAGACAAGATAAACAAGCTGTGCAGCGAAAATTTTGAAAATACTCAAATCGTTTCGATGAGTTATGAGGACAAAGGATATTTTGAAAATTTCACCGGTTTGCCGCCGTTTTACCGCGTTATATTCAAAACATCCTGCGGTGTCAATTCATTGATATTCACGGAGATATGGCTTCCCGACGACTGGAACGGCATATACATTGCTTACGGAAACGGCGGAATGGCAGGTGCGATCAATTCGGGCCACTTATCTCATCAGATGAAAAACGGCTATGTGACAGCCATGACGGATATGGGCACATCCATGGGTGAGACAGCAGGAATCGGCAACCCTGATATGTGGAAGGATTTCGGTTGGCGTGCTACTCATTATATGGCAAAAATCGGCAAAGAAATCATCGCAAAGCATTACGGCAGATATCCCGATTATTCCTATTTTGACGGCGGCTCAACAGGCGGTCAGCAGGCTTTTGCATCAGCGCAGAGATTCCCCGAAGATTTCAATGGAATACTCTCCGCTGTCCCCGCAAACAACAGAGTTTTCATTCACACCTATTTTCTGTGGAATCACAATCATCTGAGAAAACCGAACGGCGAGGTCATGTTTTCCGATGAGCAGATCGCGGACATATCAAAGATTGCAGCCGAGTTTTTCCGCTCTTTGGGTGACGGCGAAGAAGGCGACAATTTCGTTTCATTCCCGTATGCCGGCGAGATGACAATCTCAAAATTCCTTGATTATCTGAAAGAGAGGAAGCCCGAATTCACAGAAGAACAGATCAACGCTTTGCGTGCCGTTTACGAAGGTCCCGAAAACCCTGTTACGCACAGAAAGATTTATAACGGAATGCCTATCGGATCTGAAGTTTACGGCTGCGGAATAGCTGAATGTCAGGGTGAAAAAAGCCCACACTTCTATCCGTTCATATGGACTTTCGGATCAGATTACAACCCTTACGACTTTGATTTTGATAAGGATCTCGAAAAAGTCAGCGATACTTTGTCGGCTGATTTAAACGCAAATGATCCCGATTTGTCTGCGTTTTTCTCCCGCGGCGGAAAAATAATCTGTTATTCCGGCAGCGCTGATCCCTGTGTGCCTTTTCCCGATGCAATGAATTATTACGAACGGGTGACGGACGCCATGGGCGGATATGAAAAAGTATCGGAATCTTTCAGATATTTTCTCGTGCCGGGCAAAGATCACGGTGACAGCGGAGCAGGTGCAAATCAGCTTTGGAGCAATGAAGTGCGTGAGGATCTGACCGCGGCTATCAGAAAATGGACTGAGCACGGCATTTCCCCCGATTATCTCATTGCGGCGCGGAATATCGACGGAAAGGTAATATTCAGCAGAAAGCTGTATCCTTACTGTTCGGAAAACAATCCGCGCAGACCTTTTATGAAATGCTGTGATGAGTATTATTTATCAAAATAAGTATATGTGTGGCTCAGCGCCGCTATTAATCCGAAAAAGGTGATATTTATGGAACATAATTTCAAAGGAAAATGGATATCGGACTCAACCCTCGCTTCTCTTGAGGCGAGAAATGTATTTCACCGTCAGCTTGAACCGCTTGAACTTGACTGCAGTGAATACCGCAACCGACATATTTTATTCAGAAAAAAATTCAGCGTAAAATCTGATTTTTCAGACGCAAAGATATATATTTCCGCCGATGACTATTACAAGCTGTACATCAACGGACGTTTTGTCGGACAAGGTCCTGCACCGTCATATCATTTCCGATACAATTACAACGAAATCGACATCAGCGAATACCTGACCGACGGCGAAAATCTGATCGCGGTGCACACTCTGTACCAGGGACTGATCAACCGTGTATGGCAGAGTGGCGATTTCCGTCACGGACTGATATGCGACATTGTCATTGACGGCGAAACGGTTCTCTCGTCCGATGAGACATTCAAGACCGCAAATCATTCCGGATACAGCGAGATCGGCGTGTGCGGATATCAGACACAGTTTCTTGAGCAGTATGACAGCCGCTCATCAGAGGTCGGATTTGAGAAAACAGACTTCGACGACAGCGGATGGGAATATGCCGAAATATGCCGCTTTGACGATCATGTAATGACTGCGCAGAAGAGTCATATGCTTGTTTTCGAGGATATTCAGCCGAAAAAGATTTCATCTGACGGCAGCCGCATCGTCTATGATTTCGGCTCGAATTATGTCGGATATCTTTCGCTGAGAGCACACGGTCAGAGCGGAGATGTCATTACCGTTCGCTGCGGGCAGGAGATGAACGACGACGGTTCAGTACGCTTTGAACTTCGCGCAAACTGCCGTTATGAAGAAAAATGGGTGCTCTCGGGCGGTGACGATATCCTCGACTGGTTCGACTACAAAGCGTTCCGCTATGCCGAGATTGAGATCCCCGGGTCGGCTGAAATAACCTCTGCTGTGTTCAATGTCCGTCACTATCCCTTTGAGCTGAAAACAAAACTCAAGGAAGAATACGCGGACAGCGAAGATATGCGGCGCATCTGGGATCTCTGCGTGAACACTCAGAAATACGGTGTTCAGGAAGTCATTCAGGACTGCATGGAGCGTGAGAAAGGCTTTTATCTCGGCGACGGATGCTACACAGCGTTCGCAAATATGCTCCTCACCGGCGACGACACTATGGTTCGCAAGCTGATCGACGACGCATTTGCATCAGGCTTCATAACAGACACGCTCGTGACCTGTATGGACTGCTCATTCATGCAGGAAATCGCCGAATATCCGCTTATCATGATCATCCTGATCCTCTGGCATTACCGCTTCACGAAGGATATCGGATATCTCAGATCAAATTATCCCAAGCTCGTCAGTCTCCTTGACGCTTACCGACGCGATTACGAAACGGACGGTCTCTTGAAAAATCTCGACAAATGGTGCGTTGTGGAATGGCCCGCGAATTTCCGGCACGGATATGACGCCGATATCCGCGAGGGAAAGATCTGCGAACAGGCTCATGTTTCGATCAACGCCTATTACCTCAATGCGCTCCGTATTGCCAATAAAATCGCAGGCATTTTAGGTGAGGATCAGTACCGTGACATCGCACCCGTTGAAGCTGCATTCCAAAAGACTTTCTATGATCCGGAGCGCAGACTGTTCCGTGACAGCGAAAACAGCGATCACATCAGTCTTGTCGGCAACAGCTTTGTTTACGCATTCAGACTCTACCCCGATGAAGAATCGAGAAAAAGCATACTTGAGCTGGCGGACAGACACGGCATTGCATCACTTTCGATGTTCTGCACATTCCCCACTCTCATGGGATTTGCGCTCGACGGTGAAGATGAACGCATAAAAACCGCGCTTCTGAATCCCGGTGCATGGCTGCGAATGCTGAACGAAGATGCAACGACGACATTCGAGGGATGGGGACGGAATACCAAATGGAACACTTCCCTCTTCCACATGACGATGAGCTACGCCGCTGTATTTATGGCTGACGCTGATCTGAAGGAGTTATTCTGTTAATTATATCAAATATTATCAAACCGCACACGGCAAATTACATAAGTCATGTGCGGTTTTGTTATATCTGCGGTGTACTTTACAAATTTTTGTTGTCATGATATAATATTCCTGTAAAACCAACATCAACCCGCACGGGGGATACCATAAATGAAGCAAAAACTGTTCAGCGCAGCCGTAATCATCATAATATGTCTGTCCTCGATGTTTTTCGGCGGAATAATGTTCCATCTCGGGCATGAAGAATACTCAGTTATCGCAGAACGAGCCGAAACATCAGCAGAAGTGACGGGAAGACTGCGCGATTATGAAAAGCTGTACGACACACAGAACGGAGCGAGATACCGTCTCGTTTATGTGTACTATCTCGGCGGTGAGGAATGTCTGCTTGAAACCGAAGCGATCCTGTCGGGCGAGCCTGAAATCGACTCTGCCGCAGGTCTGATATGCGATCTTGCCGATCCGGGATGGGCTGTGCTTGACACATCGTTCAACGATATTCTGCTGATGCTGATAGGCGTGGCTCTGATTGTATGTCCGCCGGTGATTTTCGCTGTACGAATAATTATATCCAAGAGATCTCTGAACTTCTGACATCCCGAACGTTTTTTCCGTTTGCTTAACATATATAATCACAAAACAATGAAAGGACAACACCATGAAAGCCTGTATTATTCAGCCGCCATATGAAATGACTGCGGAAAACGCCGATGCTCTTTTTGAAACAAAGCTGCGTTATCTCTCGGAATGCGACCCGTCAATGGACATTATCGTTCTTCCCGAGTACAGCGATGTTCCGTATGCGGCGAAAACATGGGACGAAACCTACGCCTGCCATACGAAATACATTGACACGCTGCTCACCTCCTGCGCTGAAACTGCTGTGAGATGCGATGCGATCGTGTTTGTCAATGCCCTTTGTGAGACCGAAACCGGCTGGCGCAACACCACATACGCATTCGACAGAAACGGTGATATCGTCGGAAAATATTACAAGAAGCATCTGCCGCCAAGCGAGCTTTACGATCTCTCCCTCGACAGTGCGTACACACGGGAATTTTCCGAGCCGTACATCCTCACAGTCGACGGAATCCGTTTCGCGTTCCTTACCTGCTACGATTTCTACTTCTACGAAGCGTTTGCTCAAATCGCGCGGATGGGAGTCGACATCATCATCGGATGTTCACTCCAGCGAAGTGACACACACGACGCGCTTGAGACAATGACCCGATTCTGCGCATATCAGTGCAACGCATATGTTCTCCGCTCATCGGTAAGTCTCGGCTCTGAATCCCCCGTCGGCGGAACGAGCATGATAATCGCACCCGACGGACGTGTAATGCGGAACATGATGAACGAAACGGGATTCGCTTCGGATGAATTCGATATATCCGACAAGTATTACAAACCTGCAGGCTTCGGCAATCCTCCATCCCCGCATTACGAATATGTCGAGTTCGGACGCAATCCGTGGCAGTACAGAACATCCGGTTCAGCCGTTGTGAAAACCGATGCGCTTATGCCGTACCCGAGAGTATGCGCGCACCGCGGATTCTCAACCGTCGCACCGGAGAACAGTCTTCCTGCATTCGGAGCTGCGGTATCTCTCGGCGCGGAGGAAATCGAGTTCGATCTGTGGTACACATCCGACCGGGAGATCGTTTCAATCCACGATTCCGTTCTCGACAGGGTATCGGACGGTCACGGATATATTTTCGAACACACATACGAAGAACTTCTCACGCTCGACTTCGGATCGAAATTCTCTGCGCCGTACAAAGGTCTGAAAATCGTAAAATTCGAAGAAATTCTCCAAAAATACGCCGGTCATGTCATCATGAACATCCACATAAAGCCGCACGGGGAGAGCTACGACCGTGAAATTTTCCGTCAGATCATTGAGTTGATCGACCGCTATGACTGCCGCCGTCATGTTTACATCATGGGGGAAACCGACAATCTTCTCGCGCTGTCAAAGGAGCTTGCACCGGATATTCCGAGATGCGTCGGATTCCGGGGCGAGGATGTTGACATGGTTGACATTGCTCTGCGGTTTGACTGCAAGAAAATTCAGCTTTACAGACCGTATTTCGATCAGGACTATGTCGACCGCGCTCACGAGAACGGAATCATATGCAATGTGTTCTGGTCGGATGAAGAAGAGCTGACGGAGCAGTACCTCAGCATGGGCATCGACACCATCCTCTCAAACGATTACTGGGCAACCGCGCAGGTCGTTGAAAAGTACAAAAAGGAACATAATTTATGATCATACACAAAAAAGCCGCGGATATCGAACCGTCGCACAAGAACGCACATAAAGATTACGAATACTTCAAGCGTGATTTTGTTCCGCGGGGTACAGCCGACGGATGCGTGGTGAGCATATACGAGATCCCGCCGAAGAAATCCGCATATCCGTATCACTATCATCTAAAAAACGAAGAGACATTTTATATAATCAGCGGCGAGGGCGTGCTGAAAACTCCCGAAGGTGAGGAAAAAGTGGAAGCAGGCGATTTTCTGTTCTTCCCTGCTGACGAGAGCGGCGCACACAAGCTGACGAACACATCCGACAACGTGCCACTTGTGTATATTGATTTCGACACGTCACATGATGTGGATCTCACCATGTATCCCGAATCCGGAAAGATCGGCGTATGGGGGAAGAATGTCAACAAAGTCTACCGCCACAATGACAATGTCGATTATTACGACGGAAAATAAATTTTTGCAAAGCGCATACGGCAGAAATGTCATATGCGTTTTTTCTCGCAAAAATCCCCCCATTTTTGACGAACGAAATACAGATTTTCTTGACTTATCAGTCCTTTTCGTGTATAATAAAATAGTATATTTATGTAATCTCAACGGGGGAAGATCATGCATATTTTCCCGAAAAAAAAGATCACCGTATGGGACGGCGCGCTGCTCGGTTTTCTCGGACTCATCTCCACAGTTATGCTGATATGCGGTATTCTCTCGGACAGCGGGGAGCAGTTCACAATATCATCCGCCGGCAATACGGCATCATACAGCATGACCGATGACCGTGAATACACCGTCACCTCGCAGGGCTTCACGCTCACTGTCACAGTATCCGACGGACGTGTTTGTGTAACCGACTCAGACTGCCCCGATCACACCTGCGAACATTCCGGATCGATCTCACGCGGGGGCGAAGTAATCGTCTGCGTTCCTGCCGGGGTTGTGATACGCATCATCCCGTCTGTGGACGAAGATCATGGAGGTCAGAATGAAGACTTTGTCATCGGATAACGCCGTCAGACGACTCTCCGTGAATGCCGTTCTCGCCGGATGTGCCCTGATGCTCTCGTTTGTTGAAGCCGTGATACCGATCGCTGTACTGCCGATCCCCGGATTCAAAATCGGGCTGTCGAACATAGCAGTCACCGCCGCCGCATACCGTTATTCCGTGAAGGATGCCGCCGCTGTATCGATGTGCCGTATCGTGCTGACATTTTTCCTCTTCGGAAGTCCCACTTCGCTGATCTTCTCACTGTTCGGCGCGCTTCTGTCTCTCACAGCTCTTGCGTTCACAAAAAGACGCATCATAGCCTCACGCTTCAGTTTCATCGGAATTTCCGTGATCTGCGCGCTGTGCCACAATACAGGTCAGCTTCTCGCCGCTCTCATGCTGATCGGAAAAGCATCGCTCGGATACATCCTGCCGCTGATAATTGCGTCAATGATCTACGGCACACTCAACGGGATCATCCTGAATCTTATCCCCGATAGAATATACAATAAAAACAATCGAACGGAAGGTGCTACATGAAAAACTACACCGTCAGACGGATACTCTCCGCGGCTCTTGCCTCGATAATTGCTCTGTCATCCCTCCTGTCACTCAGCGGATGCGGCGCGTCGGAGTACCGTGATTTCAACTTTTTCGCAATGGACACATACATCACTCTCAGACTCGCCGCGAAAGACGAAAACGGAAAGACGCTGTCCGACGAATATCTCACAACTGTTGCCGACGAATGCGCCGATATCCTCGCACAGATCGAAGGTACACTCTCAGCTCACAGCAAAAACAGCGATGTCTACGCGCTCAACTCCGGTGTTGATGTGATGATTACGGCTGACGAAATGCTCGTTTCCCTGCTCGATACTGCCGACACCATCAGCTCTCTGACCGGCGGCGCTTACGATTACACTCTCGGAGCTGTCACGGAGCTGTGGAATCCCAAGGAAGGCGTTGTTCCCTCTCCCGAGCAGATACTCGCGGCTCTTGAGCACACAGGAAGCGGCAAACTGCTCATCAAAGACCGAACTATCCGCAAGCTCGATCCCGACACAAAGATCGACTTCGGCGGAATCGGAAAAGGTGTTGCGGCGCAGGCTCTTCTCGAATATCTCTACACCACCGATGTGGAATACGGACTTGTTTCCCTCGGCGGCAACATAGGTGTGTACGGTGAAAAGCCCGAATACGGCAGCTACAAAATCGGCATCCGCGATCCCGACAACGCTGAGGGTGTGATCGGATATATGTACATGAAATCCGGCTTTCTCTCAGTCTCGGGTGACTACGAGAGATACTTTGAAGAAGACGGCGTGAGATACCACCACATCATTGATCCCTCGACCGGATATCCTGCCGACAGCGGAGTTCGTTCGGTAGCAGTTCACACCGCAAACGGAGCATCGGCAGACGCACTCTCGACCGCGCTGTTCGTACTCGGAGTTGACAAGTCACTTGAGCTTTACAACGAAGGCTCGCTGAAATTCGAAGCAGTATTCGTGACAGACGACGGCGAGATCATTCTCACCCCCGGAATCACGGAAGAAATGTTTGAAGCGGTAAAATAAACAAAGCAAGGAATACACACGAATGACTGAAAACTATATAGAATCCAGAACAGTTGACAGTGACGTTGCGCCTTATCTCGACATCGCGGGTAAGGTTGCTGCGATACACAAGAAAAACGGGAAATCCGGCGAGTCCGCTCCGAAGTTTTTCATCCAGACATTCGGATGCCAGCAGAACGAAGCTGACAGCGAACGTCTCGGAGGACTCTGCACCGCGATGGGATACGAAAAAGCTCTCGTTCCCGACGACGCGGATCTGATTCTCGTCAACACCTGCGCTGTCCGTGAGCACGCTGAAAAAAAGGCACTCTCGATCATCGGTCAGTACAAGCACATCAGGGACAAAAATCCCGATCTCATAATCGGCGTCGGCGGATGCATGGTAACACAGGAAGCCCGCGCGAACAAGCTGAAAATGAGTTATCCTTACGTTTCATTCACATTTGACACGGGCGCAATACACACGCTCCCCTCTCTCGTTCACAATGCGCTGACGGGCGGCACAAGAAAGTTCATCCTCAGCGATGAGTGGAAGATCAACGAAGGTCTGCCCATCGCACGCGAATCTGCTTCAAAGGCATGG
>CAZPPN010000062.1:0-9065 GCA_964588425.1 uncultured Ruminococcus sp.
ATTCTTCGCGAAAAAATCGTCGAGATTGTCGTAATACGTTATGTCGAGCAGATGCCAGTAGTCAAGTCCGGCACGCTTCAGCTTTCTGTCGTCGATCTCAAATCCCATCGGGCGGATAATGTGAAGAGCCGCTCCCGTTGCAGCACAGGTACGTGCGATGTTTCCCGTGTTCTGCGGTATCTCCGGCTCGTGAAGTACGATGTTTATGTCTTTCATTGAATAATCCTCGCTTGAATTGAATAATACAAGTATACTACATTTCAGCGCAGTTTTCAATAATACAGAGCGATATTCGGCAAAAAGAGAGATTATAAGTCCCGCATTTCAAATAAATTTACATTTTTGTCTTGTAACAGTACGTACCTATGGTGTATAATAATATAATGGTTAATACTGAGCTGACATAAGTCGGCAGATAAAAGCAAAATCCAAATATCAAATAATACGGAGGCTGTACGGTCAAATCCGACCGATTACTATAAAATGAGTATTATTACAAAAATTTTCGGCTCTTACAGTGAGCGACAGGTTAAGAAAATCATTCCGACAGTCAAGCATATCAACTCGCTTGCCGATAAGTACAAAGCAATGTCTGATGCTGAAATGAGACAGCAGACAGATATTTTCAAGCAGAGACTTGCGGGAGTCGAGACACTTGACGATATTCTCCCCGAAGCATACGCCTGCGTGAGAGAAGCTGCTGACAGAATCCTCGGCAAGAGACCTTTCGACGTCCAGCTCATCGGCGGTATCCTTCTTCATCAGGGAAGAATCACAGAAATGAAGACCGGTGAAGGTAAGACAATGGTAGCAACACTCCCGTCATACCTCAACGCACTCGAAGGCAAAGGCGTACACGTTGTTACAGTAAACGACTACCTTGCACGTCTCGGCTGCGAGGAAATGGGAAGAATCCATGAGTACCTCGGACTCACCACAGGTCTCGTTCTTCACGGTCAGAACAGAAACGAAAAGCAGAAAGCATACAACAGCGATATCACATACGGTACAAACAACGAGTTCGGCTTCGACTATCTCCGCGACAATATGGTAACATATAAGGAACACAGAGTTCAGCGCGGTCACAGATTTGCTATCGTTGACGAAGTTGACTCCATCCTCATCGACGAAGCGAGAACTCCTCTTATCATCTCCGGTCAGGGCTCGGAAGTTGATATGCTCTACGATATGGCTGACCGCTTCACACGTACCCTCTCCAAGCACGTAATCAAGGAGCTTGACGCTAAGGAAGACCACGACGATATCGCGGCAGACTATATTGTTGACGAAAAGGCGAAGAGCACAACTCTCACAGCTTCCGGTATCGCCAAGGCAGAAAAATATTTCGGAATCCAGAACTTCTCCGACCCCGAGAACGCCGATATCACACATCACATCTATCAGGCATTAAAGGCTCACGGAACAATGCGTCTCGATACCGACTATGTCGTTAAGGATGATGAAGTTATCATCGTTGATACATTCACAGGCCGTCTCATGCCCGGAAGACGTTTCTCCGACGGTCTCCATCAGGCTATCGAAGCTAAGGAACACGTAAAGATTCAGAGAGAAAACCGCACAATCGCTACTATCACATTCCAGAATTACTTCAGAATGTACGATAAGCTCTCCGGTATGACAGGTACAGCTCTCTCCGAAGAAAACGAATTCCGTGAAATTTACAACCTCGACGTTGTTGAAGTTCCCACAAATAAGCCGATGATCAGAAAAGACCATCCCGATGCGGTTTACCGTTCCAAGGACGGCAAGGACAGAGCGATCATCAAGCAGATCTCCGAGTGCCACGCAAAGGGACAGCCTGTTCTCGTCGGTACTGTTTCAATCGAAAAATCCGAAGAGCTTTCAAAGAAGCTGAGAGGCGCGGGAATCCCTCATACAGTCCTCAACGCGAAGTATCACGAAATGGAAGCCGATATCGTCGCTCAGGCAGGTAAGTTCGGTTCCGTAACTATTTCCACAAACATGGCAGGCCGTGGTACAGACATCATGCTCGGCGGTAACGCAGAATATCTCGCAAAAGCTCAGATGCGTAAGGAAGACTACGAAGAATCCATGATCGCGCTCGCAACAGGCTCTTCACAGAACGTAAGCGAAGAAGTTTTTGCGGCTCGTGAGTATTACCGTGAGCTTTATAAGAAATATCAGGAAATCATCAAGCCCGAAGCGGATAAGGTTCGTGAAGCAGGCGGTCTCTTCGTAATCGGTACCGAAAGACATGAGTCAAGACGTATCGACAACCAGCTCAGAGGCCGTGCAGGACGTCAGGGTGACCCCGGTGAATCCAGATTCTTCCTCTCGTTTGAAGATGATCTCATGAGACTCTTCGGTTCTGAGAGAATCGCAGGTGTTGTAGACCGTCTCGGACTTGACGACGATACTCCCATTGATGCAAAGATTCTCTCCGGCTCTATCGAGTCAGCTCAGAAGAAGCTCGAAGACCAGAACTTCAACAGACGTAAGAGCGTCCTTTCCTATGACGACGTAATGAACCAGCAGCGTGAAGTTATCTACAAACAGCGTGCTGAAGTTCTCGAAAACGGCGACATCAAGGACAAGCTAGTTGGCATGGTCAAGAGCACTATCAACGACTACGTCGACAGTTTCCTCCACGAAGAAGATCTCGCAATGTGGGATGTTGAAGGACTTAAAGCAAAGTGCATGGGTCTTCTCTGCACACCCGAAGATTTCAACGATCTTGAAGGCAATCCCGCAGAACTCCGCGAAAATATCAGAGAAACACTTCTCTCGAGAGCAAATACGATCTACGAATCCAAGGAAGAGATCTTCGGAGAACATATGCGTGAGATTGAGCGAATCGTACTTCTCCAGAACGTCGACAAGAAGTGGATGGATCACCTCGAAGGTATGGATTCTCTCCGCGAAATGATCGGTCTCCAGGCATACGCTCAGCGTAACCCGATTTCCGAATACCGTCTCCGCGGTGCCGAGTGCTTCGATGAAATGGTAATGAACATCCGTGACGATACAGCACGTCAGATCCTCTCGATCATGCCCAGACCTCAGACAGAGCTCAAGCGTGTTGAAGTAGCCAAGCCGATTATGGCAGGTCCTGTCAGCGGAGGTCAGCCTATCCCGAAGAAACCCGTTGTAAACAGCAATAAAAAAGTCGGAAGAAACGATCCCTGCCCGTGCGGAAGCGGCAAGAAGTATAAGAAATGCTGCGGCGTAAATTCCGGAAGTGACGACGGGGAAGAATGATATCCATTAATTCAAGATCAAAAGCAAGGAGGCGCGGCTGATATGGGATTCGGCATACTTCTTATCGGATATTTCATAACATTCGCGTTCACCTTGTCGAAGTATTATTTCTTTGCTGATATAATCGGCGCGTGCGTTATGATCTATGCGTTCACCAAGCTCGCTCAGTATAACCGTTATTTCAGCAGAGCGGCTGTTTCGGCTATCGTTTTCACTGTCCTGTGCGCTCTCAGTGCGTCATCGCTCATGTTCGGAATCTACGATCCGGCTGGCAACATCGATATGGCAGTCGATATCGCAAAACAGCTCGCAGTCTGCGTCATGCATATTTTCGTTTTCCTCGGAACAATGGGAATTGCCTCAAACGCCGATTCGGAAAAGCTCGTTCAGAATACACGCCGCAATTTCATCATGACAATGGTGTACTACGCATTCAGCGTCATCGTGCTGGCAGTTTCTCCGTTTATGGCGGATAAGATCCAGTATCTCAGCGCTGTCGTGTATCTCTACTGGCTCGCGTGCCTGCTTCTGAATCTCGTGCTTCTCTATAAATGCTTCGGCATACTCTGCCCGGCAGAGGAAGACGAGAACGAGGTCAAGCGCTCCAGATTTGCGATCATCAACAAGATTGAGGACAAAATGGATTCGTTTGAAAAAAAGAGTCAGCAGTACAGAGAGGAATCCATCCGTATGGCGATCGACGAAGCTGACAGACGCGCTGCGGAAAAAGCAAAAAACAAAAAGCATCAGCACAATCACAGCAAAAAGAAGAAAAAATAAAAGGAAAAACAAAGAACGGAGGAAATGTATATGGGATTCGGCATGATACTCGCAGGATTCATACTGCTGTTCAACCCGGTCATCAATGTTGTCGACATAATTCCGGACGCGATCGGATTTTTCCTGATCACCGCAGGACTGTCGAAAATGTCGTGTTTTATTGAAAAGCTGTCTGTCGCAAGGGATACATTCTTCAAGCTCGCTTTTGTCGAAACGGCAAAGATCTTCGCGGTAGCGTTCATTCCGTATACAAGCGGATCCGCTCTTGTTCTGATGTCGTTTGTCTTCGGTGTGCTTGAACTGCTTCTGTTCATTCCGGCAGTAAACAACCTGTTTGAAGGCATATCTTTCGCGGCTCTGTGGTATAACGGAACAGCGGTTTACGCAAAGAAACAGATCGTACAGAAGAAAAACAACACAAGCAAAGTCGTAAGAACGCGGGATCTTATATCCACAACGAAGAATTACATACTTTTCTTCTATATTTTCCGTGTCTGCGCAACTCTTCTCCCCGAACTTACCGAGCTTGAGATGTATGATTATCTCGGGGAGGTCAAAGCAATCCAGCGCAGCCTTGTGTCGTACAAGCCTTTCCTTTATGTTGTCCTCTGCATCACGACTCTGATTCTCGGCTCCATCCTTATCAGACGTCTGTGCGTGTACTTCGGCGGCATATGCAAAGATTCGGCATTTATCACATCTCTCGCAGAAAAGTATGAGAGCGAGAAGAAGACACGCCCCACATTCTTCATCGCAAGAAAAATGAAAACCGCGCTGTTCCTCTTCATGCTTTCCGTTATCACAAGCCTTATCATTACCGTAGACGGCGTGAACGTACTGGTCGGAGCGGTATCGTCGGCTCTGCTCATAGCGTCTGCTGTTATTATTCTTGCATACAATAAAAACGCAGTGTGTGTGATAATCGCTGCAGTTGTCCGTGCGGTTCTGTCATTTGTATCGTTTGCGCTTCAGATCGGATATTTTTCCGAATACTCTATTGAAGCGATCGAGTGGGTATCAAACGCATATGATATGTACTATAAAATGGCGCTCATCGCTGCTTTTGAATACATAATCGCGCTTGCTGCAATGCTTCTGTATATTTCACTTCTCATGAAGACGATCAAGACAAACCTTGATATGTTCGGCGTGCAGACTGACAATGTTCAGTACAGCAAGAAGAACCGTGACCTTGAAACATACAACATCGTCGGCGGACGCCTGCTCATGTGCCTGATCCTCGCGATTATCAACTATATCATGTCAGCCGCATTCCTTTATGTCTACGCCCAGACGACACTTGCATTCCTTATCGCAACTGTGATTACCCTCGTGTGGATCGCATACACGGTCAGCACGGTCAATACAATCAACAGATTTGTGTACGATCAGGAACTGAAAATAAGCTAATATTAAATCCCGAAGTTATTCCGCAGAACGGACAGCTTCGGGATATTTTTGTAAAAAACTGTTTTTTTATATAAAAACTATGGAAAAATATATAATGTTGTGATACAATATACTCGTATCACATATCCATACAGGAGGTGCGGAATGAAAATCGGGATGAAATCATTGGTCTCTTTCGTACTGACAGCCGTTATGTTTGCAGGTCTTTTGTCGTGTTCAAACGCCGATAAAATCGAGGGCGCGTGGAACGGAAGCGGAGACTTCAGCATTAACGGGGAACTCAGCGTCACTCAGATCATTTTCGAGGATGACGGAACCGGTCTGGCAATCGGAGCCGGAGAAAATGTCGAGTTCACATATAACCTTTCGAATGAGATTATTACTATCATATTCTCGGAAAAATCACACCGACCCGTTTCGTATGAGATTGACGGAAACACACTCACGCTCGATGACATGGCAGTGTTTACAAAAGATAATTAAACAGCGATATGCCTGTTATATATATTAAGGAGAAATTATGGACAGAAAATATACCGACTATGCGGTGCAGAAAACAGTTGAGCTTCTTGAGATCGACAGCCCCTCGGGTTTTACGGATAATGCTGCGGAATGGGTGAGAGATGAGTTCGCTGCTCTCGGATTTGACGCAAAAATGACAAACAAGGGCGGCGTAATTATTGACCTCGGCGGCGAGGATGATAACGACGGTCTTATTCTTCAGACTCACCTCGATACAATCGGTGCAATGGTAGCGGAAGTAAAGTCAAACGGCAGACTCCGTCTCACCAACATCGGCGGATCAAGAGCGCACAATCTTGAAACCGAAATTGCCACCATCTACACACGTGACGGCAGAGTATACGAGGGAACACTCCAGCTCTGCAACGCATCCGTTCATGTCAATGCAAACTATAATGACATCAAGAGATCCTATGATACAACGGAAATCGTGATCGACGAGGATGTAAGATGCGCTGAGGATACCAAAAATCTCGGTATTCAGGCAGGTGATATCGTTGCATTTGCACCTAATGTAAGAATCACCGATTCCGGTTATATCAAGAGCCGCTATCTCGATGACAAGCTCTCTGTCGGAATTCTCTTCGGATACGCAAAGTATCTCAAGGATGAAAACATCACGCTCAAGCGCCATACATACGCTCATGTTACCGTATATGAAGAGGTCGGACACGGCGGTTCTTCATCCGTTCCCGCAGGCGTTACGGAAGGCATCGCGATCGACATGGGATGTGTAGGCGACGGTCTTACCTGTACTGAAAAGATGGTATCCATCTGTGCAAAGGACGGCAAAGGTCCCTACTCCTATAAGGTGACAAGCAAGCTAATCGAAGCTGCAAAGAACGAAAACGCTGACTACGCGGTTGATGTTTATCTCAACTATTCTTCCGACATCGAAACAACACTCACCGCAGGATACGATATCCGTCACGGTCTTATCGGTGCAGGCGTATACGCAAGTCACGGTTATGAACGCTCTCATGTAGATGGCGTTTACAATACACTCAAAGTCCTCAAAGGTTATCTTGAACTTTAATTTATCTGATAAGGAGATAAAAATATGGTTTCCAACACAATCAAAATCGCAGACAAGAAGAACACCAAGATCGTTGCTCACCGCGGATGCAGCGGACTTGAAACCGAAAACACAGCGGCAGCTTTCATAGCAGCAGGCAACCGTACATATTTCGGTATCGAAACAGATATTTACAGAACTGCTGACAACAAGTATATGTGCAACCACGATGGCGAAACAGGCAGAATCTGTGAAGTTAATCTCAAGATCGAAGAATCTACATTCGATGAACTCCGCGCTCTCACACTCAAGGATAAGGACGGTCAGACAGACAGAGCTGAAATCAGACTCTGTACACCTTACGAATACGCAAAGATCTGCAAGAAATACGAAAAGCACGCAGTTCCCGAACTTAAGTCCGGCTTCACCTGCGAAGAACTCGAAGAAATCGTAAAGATTTTCGAAGATCTTGATTACCTCGATCACACAACATTCATCGCATTCGGCATGGGCAACCTCGAAAGACTCAGACAGGTACGTCCAGATGTTGACTGCCAGTATCTTGTAGGTGACTGGAGAGATGAGCTTCCCGAACTCCTTGCAGAAAAGAAGATGGGTCTCGACATTCACCATTCACAGCTCACACCCGAAAGAGTAGAACTTCTCCACTCCAAGGGAATCGTTGTAAACTGCTGGACCTGCGATGATCCCGAAGACGCTCAGAAGCTCATCGACATGGGCGTTGACCAGATCACATCCAACATTCTCGAATAATCGAATATTCACATGCCGGTATTTCTGTCAGTTCAGGATACCGGCTTTTTATCGGAACAAAAAACCACCGGAGCGAACCGATGGCTTTGTTATATTATTCACTTACAGCAGACATCTTGCGATCTTTCTGCTTTGAATCCTTTTCATCGTCGTCATCATCCTCGTCTTCATCGACAGGGACAACTACGACTTCGGCATACGAAACACGGTGCGAATCGGTTTCGGTTACTGTTACGGCAATGTTCAGATACTCGAACGAATCGCCGGCTTCGGGGATCTTGTCAAGCTGCTCCATAATCCACCCGCCGAGCGAAACGCTGTCCGATTCACATTCAATCTTGAATCTGTCACAGAATTCGCTGAAGCTGAGGGAACAGTCCACTATGTACGTGTTCTCGCCGGTTTCGCGGACATTTTCGATCACTTCGTCATGCTCGTCCCAGATATCTCCGACAAGTTCTTCGAGAATATCTTCCATTGTAACGATGCCGAGTGTTCCGCCGTATTCGTCAATTACGATGGCGATGTGTGATTTGTTGGTCTGAAGAATCTGCAGCAGATCATTGATTTTGACAGTCTGATGAACAAGCACGGGCGGCGTCATGATCTCGCTGATGTCACGGTCGGTTATACCCATGCCGCAGTAGAAATCCTTCTGGTGAAGAACACCAACGATATTGTCGATCGTGTCGTCAAATACGAGAAGTCTCGAGAAACGTGTGTCATCAAACTTGGCTGCGATCTCTTCGTGAGTTGCGGTGACGGATACAGCTTCGAGGTCGACACGGTGCGTCAGAATATCCTGAACATCGAGGTCGCCGAATTCGATTGCATTTTTCAGAAGCTCACCCTCTGTCTCATCGATACTGCCGTCCTGCTGAACCTCTTCAACGAGAAGAAGAAGCTCTTCCTGTGACATTTTTGAGTCGTCGGATACCTTGATCAGCTTTGAGAGCAGCTTTTTCCATTGTGAAAAGAGAAAGTTAAGCGGTGTGAGCAGGTAAATCAGAAAATTGATAATCGGTGCTGAGAACATCGCGAAGCTCTCGGGCATATCCTTGGCAATGCTCTTCGGAGATATTTCACCGAAAATGAGAACGATAATCGTCACAATAACTGTGGATATTGTAGCCCCGATGTCACCGTAGATTTTTACAAATACGATCGTACCGATTGACGCGAGCGTGATATTTACGATATTGTTGCCGATAAGTATGGCTGAGATCAGTTTGTCGTAGTCTTCCGAAAGTTTGTAGGCAAGCTGAGCTCTTTTGTTGTCTTTTTCCGCCATGGATTTGAGTCGTGTTTTGTTGAGCGAAGAGAA
>CAZPPN010000063.1:0-2022 GCA_964588425.1 uncultured Ruminococcus sp.
GCCTCAGGCAGACGGCAGCCGTCATCCGTTCGATCAGTTCATCATCTCAAAAACTCCCGCAGCGCGCTGGGGTAATCCCGAAGACCTCATGGGTCCTGCTGTATTCCTCGCGTCCGAAGCATCCGATTTCGTAAACGGACACATTCTCTACGTAGACGGCGGTATTCTCGCGTACATCGGCAAGCAGCCGTAAGGTAAATTAAACAAAATAAAACACGAATCTCATGCATCATTGAATGCTGAAATTCGTGTTTTATTATGCATTTTTTTACTTAAGCAGTCCCATCTTGTCAAGCGGAATTTCCTCGAATCCGGGGACGATCTCGGCAAAGCGGTTGCTGCTGAGGTCGAGTACGTCGCCGTCGGGGATTCCTGCGAATGCGCGGTCGGAGATTTCCACGTTATTTACCATTCTGCATCTGTGTTTTCCATCATATATTTCAAAGTTTACATCAATACGTTTATGGTTGATGATAATGTTGTTTGAAACATCACCGTAGTGCGGGAATCTTTGTTCGTGTTCGGGATCCCATGTGATATATTCGGCGATGTGCGGATATTTTTCACGCCAGATATCGCTCTCCCACGGCACCTGCGCGAGTGTAATCCAGTGATGGTCAACCTGATTGTCACGACCGCCCTTGACAAGAGACTGCCAGTAACCGTAAGCGTGGAATCTAAGGCAGTATTCGGATCTCTTGCACGAGTCGATAATCAGGTTATTCTTGAATATCATGTCATGACCGCCGTGAAGAAGGAGCGAGCACTGGCATCTGAGCATCACGTTTCCGTAGATTTCGGTTCCGCCATTGTTGTCATCACAGTAAACCGCGAAAATGCCGATATGCTGTGTATCCTTTTCGCTGCTCATATCGTGGAAGTAGTTATAACGGATGATATTGCCGCAGTTTGTGTAGTTTCTGCCGGTATAGATCGCGCCTGAGTCATCAGCTATCTGGCATACATTATAGATTTCGTTGTATTCCATGATATGATCGTTTCCGCTAAAGAGAATCGCGTTATGCGCGGAATCGTGAATGCAGTTGTGCGATACTATGCAGTTCACGCCGCCGATTGACACACCGGGTTTGTATGTACGGTATATCTCAGCGATATGGTGGATGTGGTTATTGGTAACTACGTCACCGGATGAAGTGAGTGTTCTTCTGTCACCGCCGCTGATTGAAATACCACCCTTGCCTGTGTGGTGGATATGACAGTTCTTAACTGTACAGTCGTTTCCGCTGACAAGTACCGCCCAGCCTGCTACATTCTTGATCACACAGGAATCAACCGTATTTCGGTTTCCACTGAGTGTCATTGCGTCACCTCGCGTTGCGGTGATAGTAAATCCGCGGAATGTGACATCACTAACGTTCTCAGCTTTGATGATATTGTTTGATGTGATCGAGAGATACATTGTTGATCCGTCAAGCTCACGGGGCGGATAGAGGTAGATAATACCGTTTTCGCGGTCGAGGTACCATTCTCCGGGAACATCAAGCTCTTCGAACACATTGAAGAAGTAATACGGCGCGTGCTCGATAATGCCATATGTGCTTACATATTTTGTCTCCATTGTACGTTCGTCATGGTCGATTGCAGCGACAATGTTCGATTCGTCCGCCCAGCCGTATCTTGGGTAGCCGAAAATCCATACATTGTCGAGTGTCTTCCAGCCTCTTGTTCTTTCAGCGGTATCTTTGTCGATACGTCTGATATCACCCTCGGGATTGCGGATCGCTGCCCATTCCTTAGGGGATTTTCTGATCTGTCCTGTCGGCTCAGCGCAGTTACCCTCTTTGATCGGCTCTTCCGTATGGAGGAATCCTGTGTTGGGAAATCTTGCTATCTCCATTCGGGTATCGTTCACGAAAAGTTCGCACCACATAGGCGAGAGAACAGCTCCGTCATACTTGGATGCTGTCGTGTATGATCCGATCGCGCAGATCTCGCCCCAGTCGGTACGCGTAAGTCCGTACTGCTTGAGGTCAGCTTTTACTACGCAGTTTTTCGCATCTC
>CAZPPN010000063.1:2032-8826 GCA_964588425.1 uncultured Ruminococcus sp.
GGAGTCTCGCTTTTTCTTCATCGTTCAGCGGCACGAAATCCTCTGCTTTGAGCATTACACCGCCGTTGAGGATTACTTCCCCGTCAGCTTCGTAAGTGATCGGGCAGTCGGAGGTTCCCGAATCGCGTGAGTCGAGCACGATGCCGCCGGTCATGTATTCGCCTGCACATACCGTTACTTTCACTGGTGCGTCGAGTCCTTTTGCGATCAGCTCACGAACTGCTTCGACTGCTTTTTCAAGAGTCGCAAACGGCTTGTCGTGTGTTCCGGGATTGCAGTTACATCCGTTTTTTGATATATAGAAGTTGTACATATTGTACCCCGCATATGTATGGTTGTTTGATTTAATTATATATTTTGATTTATCCGAATCTATCATGATTATAGCAAAATATTATTCCAATGTCAAGTAAAAAAACATATTATCACTTGAAATCGGAGAGGCTAAATGATATAATTCTTTTGTACAAATATTTACATAATAAGGATGCTTTCATATGGATCTGACAGAAGTCTTTTACAGTATATACAAAGCTGAACCGATGCGCGTTTTCTGTCCGTACAGGATATGTCCTCTCGGAGCGCATATAGATCATCAGCACGGCAAAATCACAGGTCTCGCGATCGACAAGGGCGTTCATCTCGCTTATCTTCCGACTGAGGACAGGACGGTGAAGCTCTCGTCAATGCAGTTTTCCGCCGAAGCTGAGTTTTCTCTTGACTCGATCCCTGCCAAGAGATGCGGCGACTGGGCTGACTATATGCGCGGTGCGGCTCTGGTTTTATCCGAAAAATACGAGCTGACACGCGGTATCTCGGGAGTATTCAACGGAGAGCTTCCGATAGGCGGTCTGTCATCCTCGGCTGCCGTAACGCTGTCGTTCATCACCGCACTCGGCAAAGCAAACGGTATCACAATGAGCAAGAGAGAGATCATCATTGCGGCGATCGCGGTAGAAAACCGTTATCTCGGTCTTTCAAGCGGCAAGCTCGATCAAAGCTGTGAGGTTCTCTGCAAAAAGGATCAGCTTCTCTACCTCGACACCGCTGATGACTCGTTCGAGCTGATTCCGCAGGCACCGATTATGAAGCCGTACAAGATTGCTGTATTCTTCTCGGGGCTTGAGAGAGCGCTTGTTGGAAGCAAATACAATCTTCGCGTTGACGAATGCAAGAGTGCCGCTTATGCTCTCATGGCTCACTCGGGAATGGACTACGGTAAATTTGCAGACACATATCTCCGCGATGTTCCTGTGTCGGTATATGATGAGCACAAATCCGCGCTTCCGGAATCATGGCGAAAGAGAGCCGAGCATTTCTACACCGAATCCGCCCGAGTCGAAAAAGGTGTTGATACATGGAGACGCGGCGATATTGAAGAATTCGGTCGTCTGTCGTTTGAGAGCGGACGGTCATCAATCGAAAAATACGAAGCGGGTTCGGATGAGCTCAAGACAATGTACGAGATCATGCTGAGTACCGATGGAATATACGGCGGAAGATTCTCAGGCGCGGGTTTCAAGGGATGCTGTATGGCGCTGATCGACCCGTCATTTGAGGAATCCATCCTTGCGCGCGTAGAGCGGGAATATCTCAGCCATTTCCCTGCGCTCAGAGGAAAATACCAGGCATACATATGCTCATCCGCCGACGGTATAATACTGTAAACGAAAGGAATCACAGATATGACAACAGTTACACTCGGATCAACCGGAATCACATCTCCGAAAAATGCGTTCGGTGCTCTGCCGATTCAGAGAGTTTCCGACGAATATGCGGTAATGCTTCTCAGAAAAGCTTATGATGCAGGATTTACTTTCTTTGACACCGCAAGAATGTACTCGGACAGTGAGCGAAAGATCGGGCTCGCGTTTGAGGGAATGCGTCACAAGATCACAATCGCCACCAAAACAGGAGCGACCGATGTTGAAACATTCCGGCGTGATCTTGAAACGAGCCTCGGAAATATGAAAACCGACTACATCGACATATATCAGTTCCACAATCCGTCGTTCTGTCCTAAACCGGGTGACGGAACGGGACTTTACGAAGCCATGCTTGAAGCAACAGCTCAGGGAAAGATCCGCCACATCGGTATCACAAACCACCGTCTCGGAGTAGCTGAAGAAGCTGTGAGATCGGGACTTTACGAAACACTCCAGTTCCCGTTCTGCTATCTCGCGACCGATCGTGACATTGCGCTTGTGAAGCTGTGCCGTGAGAACAATGTCGGATTCATCGCGATGAAGGCGCTTTCCGGCGGACTTATCACAAACAGCGCAGCCGCTTACGCATGGATGGAGGAGTTCGACAATGTTCTCCCGATCTGGGGAGTTCAGCGTGAGAGCGAGCTTGACGAATTCATCGGTTACATGGAATCTCCCGTTACGATGACGGATGAAATCAAAGCGGTTATCGACCGTGACAGAGACGAGCTGATCGGAAACTTCTGCCGCGGATGCGGATACTGTATGCCCTGTCCGGTTGGAATCGAGATCAACAACTGCGCGCGTATGGCTCAGCTAATCAGAAGAAGTCCGAGTGCAGGCTGGCTAACGGAAAAGAGTCAGGAAAAAATGCTGAACATCGAAAACTGTATCGAATGCGGAAGCTGCAAGGCTAAATGTCCCTACGGTCTCGACACACCCGCGCTTCTGAAGCTCAATCTTGCCGATTACAAGAAGATTCTCTCCGGCGAGATCAATGTAATGTGAGGTGAGGTGTATGATACTCGAAAAAGGCAGACCTGAAAACAACGAAGGACGTCTCGCGAAAGAAATACGTGTTTACGACTTTCTCGATTCACTCGGGATTGAGTATTACAGAGTCGATCACGAAGCCGCGATGACGATGGAAGACTGCGAAAAGGTTGACGAAGTTCTCGGTGTCATGATGTGCAAGAATCTGTTTCTATGCAACCGTCAGGCTACGGATTTCTATGTTCTTCTGATTCCCGGTGACAAGGTATTCAAAACAAAGGATATCTCCGCTCAGATAGGTTCGTCACGCCTTTCATTCGGCTCGGGCGAGTACATGGAACAGATGCTTGACATCACGCCGGGTTCCCTCTCGGTACTCGGACTGATCAACGATCCCGAAAAGCGCGTTCGTCTGCTGATTGACGAGGATGTGCTGAACGGTGAATACTTCGGCTGTCATCCGTGCGTGAACACATCCAGTCTGCGTATCGCTATGGCGGATCTGAAAGACAAAATCATTCCGTCAATGGGACACGAACCGACAATCGTTAAGCTGTGATCGTGATCACTTCCGACATCAGGAAAAGACAAAAGGAACATCAATCCCAAGCAAACCGCAAGGGAGATGTTCCTTCTTTTTATTTCATTTTTACTCAATATCCGATTTTTCTGCAATTGAAATCATCTGTGATAAAATTGGCTTCCGATATACTTGCCGTTGTGAGGTACAGCATAATGTCATCCGGTGACTCGTCCATTATTCCGCATCTGTGTGAATGCGCCGTAAATCTGATCTGTGTGCCGTCACAAGCTGAGTCGGGATCAAGAATTATCTTATAAAAATCCAGCACCTCGGGGATGTTCGATACACAGTTCTTGCGCTCAGGGAAATTTTTGATGCCGAGCAGCTTCCAGACGGAATATACAGCAGCGCCGTATTCGTCACTCATATCGAAATCATTCTCATCGAGCTTAACCCGTCTCGCAAGCTCAAGCAAGAATTCCTTATCCAAGTCCATGAGAAATCACCACTTAACGATTCTGTCGAATGTAACCCATGTCTCGTTTTCGTAATACTGATGCGCTCCGCTTCCTGTTGCATTGGCGCAGTTATCGGGCACACCTGCGGATCTGTAAATCTTCTCGATAGTTGAGTACACTTTCTCCACGCCGCTGTTCGGGAAGATCGGGTCATCCTTTCCGTTTACAACAATCAGATATCTCGGAGCAATCGCGGCTGCCATGTCTCCCATATCCATATATTTTCCGAGCCGGGGAACGAAATTGCATGAACAATGATACATAGCACCGATCGAATCTCTGAACGAGCACACGCTGCAGTTCGGCATCGCGACCTTGATTCGCTCGTCATAGCACGCGGCGTAGTATGTTGCAGTTCCTCCGCCAGAGTCACCGAGACAGACTATCTTCTCGCCGTCAATCTGAGGATATGTGAGAGCGAGGTCGATTGCACATGATACATCGTGGCATCTCTCGCCGATCATCGTTCTGCCGAGCAGAAGTGAGTTCATTGTCGTGACATAACACAGCGGATATCCCTGTTTAATATGGCGGTCGCCTTCACGGTCGGTTCTTCTCTCACCCATTCCGCGCTGTTCGAGGCAAAGTACGGCAAACCCTTTTTCAAGAGGCTTGAGCGCAATCTTATCGGTGTGCTTCAGATCGTTCTCGCCCCATTTTTCGCGTCCGAGGGAAATGTGCATACCGGTTGTATGTCCCTGAAGGCAGATCGCGAGGGGATATTTCTCCTTGCCGAGCTTTGGAATAAGGAACAGGCAGACCGCACGCACGCCCTCTTCAACAGCGAAATTGATGCGGTATTCGGTATATTTTTCACACTCTTCCGTATATTCGATCACGGGATCAAGCGGTACTTTTTCAGGTCTGTCACCGAGACATTCGAGAATTTTTTCGGTGATCGCTTTTTTCTGCTCTTCAAAATTTCCGTTTTCGTCAAAAGAAAGCAGGGGCTTCTTTGCGTATAAAAGATCATGTCCTCCGTCGGGTGAATACATAACATTTCCTCCATTAGAAAATTACATTAATGTCAGATAAAATTATACCGCATTTTTCCACCCCAGTCAATAGAATCAAACGAAACTGTTTGTTTTTTCATACTTATTGACATATCGCGTTTTATGTGGTATCCTATTTTCATCTCAATTTACGCACGGTGAATTTATGATAATCGAAATAAAAACCAATCTCAGACATATAAAAACAGAAACGTATTCGCCGGAAAAGCTGATTGATCTGCTCATATCAAGCGGATTTGCAATCCATGCGGACTGCGGCGGAAAAGGCAGATGCGGAAAATGCACGGTAAAAATTACGCCTGTCGACAACGGAATTCCGCTGACTGACGAATCGTTCACTGCGCTGTCATGCGAATACTGTCCCGATCGCGACATTCTCGTTGAGTTTGAGGAAGAGATCGGCAGCGGACTTCTTGACCACAGCGGTGACGAGCGAATCATCACAAACGGTGAAAAACACGGGTACGGCGCTGTTATTGATATCGGCACAACGACTCTCGCTCTGTATCTGATCGACATGGATAGCGGTGAGACGCTGAGTTCGAAGTCGGAACTGAATCCGCAGAGACGCTACGGGGCAGATGTTATCAGCAGAATTGATGCCTGCATGAACGGAAAAACCGCTGAGCTTCATCAGATCATCACCGAAAAGACGGCAGAAATGCTGAAATCCATGTATTCCGAATGCGGTATTGTCTCGGCGGACTGTCTGTATGTCACGGGAAACACGACAATGCTGCATCTGTTCCTCGGAGAAGATCCGTCGGGTATCGGTGTATTCCCGTTTACTCCTGTATTTCTTGAAAGCAGGCGCGTTAGCGGTGAATCACTCGGCATCCCTGTCGGTGAGATTGTCACCATGCCGTGCATTGCGTCGTACATCGGTGGAGATGCCGTATGTGCCGCGATTGCCTCCGATCTCGCCAACGGAAACAATCTCATGATCGACATCGGTACAAACGGCGAGCTTGTTCTATACAGCGGCGGAAAGTATTATTCCACATCAACAGCCGCAGGACCTGCGCTTGAGGGAGCGAATATCACCTGCGGATGCGGCGGAGTCAGCGGTGCGATAAACCGTGTGTTCTCTGCAAACGGGCAGGTCTCATACACCACGGTAAACGGTGCTGATGCTGTCGGAATCTGCGGTGCGGGGCTGATTGATGCGATTTCCGTGATGCTCGAATGCGGTATAATTGACGAAACGGGCGCGTTCTGTGACGAGGATGAAGATGAATTCCGCATAACGGATAATGTCTTTATAAGTGCAAAGGATGTCCGCGAATTCCAGCTTGCAAAAAGTGCGATTGCATCAGGGATCAATGTTCTGATAAAGCGTGCCGGACTGACATACGGTGACATTGAAAACGTTTATATCGCAGGCGGACTCGGGTTCTACATTGACTGTGAATCAGCCGCAAAAACGGGGTTAATACCTCGCGGGCTGATCGGAAAAGTAAAAGTAATCGGCAACGGCGCGGCGCTGGGAACAAAAATGGCTCTGCTCAATGATGAGTTTCTCGACAAGATGATAGAAATCGCAAAATCAGCCAACGCCATAGATCTCGCAAACGATGCGGACTTTGCTGACGAATTTATTGAGAATATGTTTTTCTGAAAAATCAAACTGCTGTACAACGAGTATTCCGAAACACAGCAGTCTTGTTATTTTTTGGATTATTATGATTACAGCTCGGCAAGTGCGGCGAAATCGTCCTTCAGCCTGTTGTACAGCTTTGTGTAGATGCGGTAGAATTTTTCGTATTCCGCTGTTCTGTCAGCTTCGTTTTCGACAGTATCACGGATCTTCACGATTGCATCGCACGCATCCTTGACAGTCGGGTACAGACCTGCGCCAACCATTGCGAGAATAGCTACGCCGAGCGCCGGACCTTCGTCGGATTCGATTCTCTGGCAGGGAACACCGAACACATCAGCGAGCATCTTTCTCCAAAGTGCGCTCTTTCCGCCGCCTCCGCAGACACGCATATCCTCAACCGTGATGCCCATCTCTCCGAGAACGCCGAGACAGTCACGG
>CAZPPN010000064.1:0-8791 GCA_964588425.1 uncultured Ruminococcus sp.
TATGGATATTGCACTTATCGCAGACGACACCAAAAAGGAACTTATGACACAATTCTGTATAGCATACTGTGGTATTTTATCCAAGCACCACATCTGCGCTACAAATATCACCGGAAAATATGTGTCTGAAGCGACCGGTCTTGAGATTGAAAAGCTTCTTCCCGGTTCGCACGGCGGCGCACAGCAGATAGCGTCAAGAATTTCCTATAACGAAATCGACGTACTGCTTTATTTCCGCAGCACAGCTCCGAATCACGACTTCGATGAAAGCGAGTATAATCTCCTCCGTATGTGTGATGTTCATAACGTACCTATGGCAACAAATATCGCAACGGCAGAGGTTCTTATCTGCGCGCTTGATCACGGCGATCTCGACTGGAGAGAAATCGTAAATCCGAGATCAGACTACAACAGACGCAGACGCGGTCTTTCATATTGATTGCCGCTGCCGATTTCGCGGAATACGGAAAATGTTAATAAAACGTCTCGGCTTGAGTCGGTCAGATCAGAGATCGCACGGAGCGGGACGTTTTTTTGTTCCGCCGTTTACCATAAATTTTAACTTTTAACTAAGGAAATTACCATGATAAAAATTCTATGCGTAGGAGACGTCGTCGGAAGTGAGGGCGTTTCGTATTTTGAGAAAAATATCCGTATACTCAGAGAAAAATATTCGCCCGATGTCGTGATCGTCAACGGAGAGAACTCAGCCGACGGCAACGGTATCTCCCGTGAATCAGCCGAAAGACTGTCGGACGCCGGCGCTGACGTTATCACAGGCGGAAACCATACGTTCAGACAGCGCGACGTGTACCGTATGCTTGACGATGCGGATATTCTCGTGCGCCCGGCTAACTATCCGCCCGAAGCCCCCGGAATGGGATGCCTTATCGCAGATGTCCGCGGATATAAAATGCTCGTCATCAATGTCCTCGGATGCGTGTATATGGATCCGCTTACACCGCCGCATGAAGCAGTCGAGAAAATTCTGCGCAGCGAAAAGGGAAGATTTGACTTCGCCGTATGTGATATCCATGCCGAGGCGACATCGGAAAAGCTCTTCTTTGCACGCTATTTCGACGGAAGAATCTCAGCCGTGTTCGGAACCCATACCCACGTTCAGACAGCGGATGCTCAGATACTCCCGGGCGGTACAGGATATATCACCGATGCAGGTATGTGCGGATCGCATAACGGCATACTCGGCGTGAAAACGGAATCGATCATCCATAAATTCACCGTCAAGACTCCGATCCGCTTTGAACCTGCGACAGGCGGATGCAAGCTCTGCGGAGTTTATTTTGAAATTGACGAAAAAACAGCAAAATGCACAAAAGCAGAGCGTGTAGAAGCGTAATGTCGGTGGGTATTCATAAAACAGGCTCGGATAAATTCAGAATATTTCGGTTGAATTATCTCACTCCGCGTGGTATAATGTCGGCATACCGATAATCGGAGAATTTTGCGAATTGAATTTCAGAAAAAAAGTTAAAATATATCTCCTCACAGCACTCGCTCTGTCAATGCTGCTGACGCTATCTTCATGCGGCGACAGGATCACGGACGGCTTCGGCGGTCTGCGCGATTTTGCCGTTGAACAGATTTCGCTTGTGAGACATGAGTACGGCGATATCCTTGAGTTCTTCGACGAAGAATACTCACCGTCAGGAGATCGCGGAACACTTCCCAAAGCCGAGTCAGCTCAGCCCGACAGCGAGATTATGCCCACACTCGTTTCAATTCACCATACAGAGCTGATCGAGTCGGTCTATAATAAAGCCGCAGACGGACTGAAAATCTATAACCCCGGCGACCCCGAAACAGCTTATGCAAGAAATACTGACCCCGTCACCGATGCCGAAAAAATCGGATATACCGAAGTTCCGCGCTCCGATGATCCCAACCTTGCCGAGGTCATGGCGCTCTTTGCATCGGCAGGCATCACACCGTCGGTCGAGTACAGAACCAATCCCGCACCTGCCGGAGATGTGTTCGCGATCAGCTTTGCGGGAAAATCGGATGACAGCGCGTTTTATGTCAATCCTTCGGCAGGCGTGAAGCTGTATGTAAGTGAAAAAAAACTTGCCGTGATGGAGACCGATCTCACTAAAAATAATATCGTCTACCTTACCTACGACGACGGCCCCACAGCTAAGAATACAACAGCTCTGCTCGATATCCTTGATTCGTACGGCGTTAAAGCATCGTTCTTCCTCATGGGCGAGTCAATACAGAAGTACCCCGATGCCGCAGAAGAAATCGTGCTCCGCGGTCACGGTATCGGATGCCATTCGGTCACACATCAGTACGCGAAACTGTACGCATCCGCCGAAACTCTTGAAGATGAGATCGCAGAGTGGGAGAAAATCGTCGAGTGGGCAGGTATCACACTTCCGCATAAAATGTTCCGCTACCCCGGCGGATCGGTCGGAACTTACCTCACACCCGTAAAAAAATCCGCAATGCAGAGTATGCTTGACAGACGCGGATATAAAGTGTTCGACTGGAATGTTGTCACGAATGACTCGATCCTCTATATGAGAGAGGACGGGGAGTATACTTATGATTATATCAGGGAGAATTTTATCTCAACATTCGAGAAATGCCTCAGAGAGAATGAGGGTAAGGACGGCGAGCCGATAATTATCCTCATGCATGAAACAGTCGAGGAAACGGTAAACCTCACCGCATGGATGATTGAATATCTTGTGGAAAGAGGCTTCACTTTCGGAGCACTGCAGGATTTAGAAGAGTCGTGGTTGTTCTCATAAATTTCAGCCAAACTTTGTCCTCGATAAAGTGCCTTTACTGCGTAAAGGAGAAAAAGATGAACCCCATCCCTTGACCAAACCAACAAAAAAGGCTGCCGCACTCGGGGAATTCTTTCCCAAAACGCCGCAGCCTTTGCTTGTTTCTTATTTTGCCCCGGTAAGCTCTTTCAAAAGCGCCCCGCGTACAGCCTGCTCATCAAGCTCCTGCTCACCGTATTTCAGTACCTGCGTGCTCTCAAAACCGTCTCTCAGCTCCATTACCGCCGTGATCTGGTCTCCGTCGTTGATAACCACACCCGGTATCACCAGCTTGCGGTAGCTGTACATCATCCGCTTCTCGCTGTCAATTGCCTCTGCCGGATAGATCTCACCAGTCGTCTCGTTCAGAAGATGGAATGCATACTCGTGCCCAACTTCCATGTCCGTGTAGTCGTATACACTGTCGTTCCAGCGTACGGCAAGCTGTGCCTCACCCGATTCCGGATTGTAGCAGAACGCATACGCCGCAAAGTATCCGTCATCCGCAAGCTCAGCCTGCATATCGACTGTGTACATAAGAGACTCCCCGTCGGAGTACGCCGCACGCAGAGAGTCCGTCACGTATATTTCGTCAAAAACAGATTTGTCGCTCACCATGCAGCAGCGGAGTATGAATAAACCGCATACCGTGAACATTATCGCCATAAGAATCCGCTTTATTATTTTACCCATGTATTTTACTTTCTTTCTGTAATTTTACACCTGTGTCAGTATATTATAACAGTAATATGTGAATTTTTCAATATAAAGTACAGATTTTCAGCAAAAAACTATCGTAAAATGGTGAAAATAAAGATTGACACGGAGAGAAATATCTATTATAATATATCTTACCGTGGAATGTTATGCGAAAAGAGAGGATGTGCTTATGAAAATTGATGTAACCGAGCTTATGAACCACCGTTCGTCGAAGATCACGTTCGATTACACTTTTGATCCGGATCACACCGATGTCGAATGCGTCGATCTTCCCGATGATGTGAAAATCGCAGGGAACGGTATCCGCGTTGAAGGATCGGCTGAAGATTCTCTCGGATGCATGAACTTTACGGCTCATGTAACGGTCAGTTACAAAACTGTATGCGCGCGTTGTCTGGACGAGGTTGATGAGATCCTTGAGTTCGATATCGACCGTATGATCCTCACCGAACGGCTGGGTGGGAACGATACTCATGTGTCCGACGACGATGAATGGGACGGTCAGACCGAGGATTTCCTATATGTCAATGAGGCGAGAATAATCCCCGATGCTGACATTATGGAAGAGTTGTCACTTGAACTTCCGCCGTTCGTGCTCTGCAGTGAAGACTGCCCGGGACTCTGTCCGAAGTGCGGTAAACACCTCGGTCACGGCGAATGCGGATGCAAAGAAGAAAAAGAAATTAATCCAAAGTTCGCAATTTTACAAAAACTACTTGAAAATCAGGAATAAATATGGTATAATGAACTGTACTGTGTAAATACACCATCAGACTTATACCGAGGGAGGTTAACAACAATGGCTGTACCGAAGAGAAAAACATCTAAGGCAAGACGTGATAAGAGACGTTCCAATGTTTGGAAGCTCGAAATGCCCGGAATGGTAAAGTGCTCACACTGCGGCGAATACAACATCGCTCACCGTGTATGCAAGGCATGCGGTTACTATGACGGCAAGCAGATTATCAAGACAACTGAAGAAGCGTAACATCAACTCCGTGCTATCGTAAGGTAACACGGAATCGCTTTTTTATGGGTTGTCCGTCAGAATTCAGACATCGGAGGAGATTTACATGAGATGTATCCCTGAACAAAAAAACAAACGCGTGGGGCTGATTATCGCGGCTCTTTTGATCCTCGGCGGAATATCGTACGCGATTCCTGTATCGGTGCGCGCAGGCGGAGGAGAGATCATCGCAATGCCGTTTGACGTCGTGACTTTTGCATCGGTTATTGCCGCCGTGTTTGTGCTTATCAGATACAAAATGACTACATTCGAGTACGCTGTGCGGCTGAGATCCGACGTTCCGGTTGAGTTCGGCATGGAAACTGCGCTTGCCGGTGCGGCTGACATTTCGTCCGTGAGAGCTGAGTTCCTCGATTTTGTTGTATCGAAGGCGCAGGGCTCGCGTCCGGGTGGCATGGAATGTGTTCTCTCGATGAGTGATCTTGTGCTGGCTGCGGAGATATCGAGATGCGGTAAGAATCCGAAGTCGCTTCCGAAAAAGGATGATGTCCGGCGGAAATACGCTGACGACGGGTTTGTGTTCTACGACTACACCATGACGCTGGGGCTTGAAGAAGCTCTGGAGCTGGTATTCGTTGACGGAAATCGCTATGTCGGTGTGATAATCGAGCCTGACGACTTGATGAAAGACTACTTTATGAAAAAATCGCCTCAGACCAAGGTTTGATTCCTTGCGTCCGGGGCGGTTTTTGGTTTATAGGGATTTTGGGTGGTGGGGATTGTTAGTTCTACTTTTTTTCTCCTTTATCGAGGAGGAAAAAAAGTAGCAAAAAAAGAGGAACTCTCTCGACGTCCTGGGTGTTCCGAGCTTGCGAGCTCGGCGAGGGCGTTGCCCTTCGAACCCACTCAGGGTTTCACCCTGAGAACCCGCAAACTTTTGAAAAAGTTTGATCAAAACTTTACTGATGCTGTGACGATCGTCTGGGTGCATGAACGGTTTGGTTATCCGAAATTCTTGTGCACAGTCCAATGCCCCATCCAGTAATAAAGTTTCGTCCACCTTTCCAAAGGTGGCAGGGGTCGAGGGGACGGAGTCCCTCGCAGCTCCCCACAGACTCACATCTTGTCAACCGGGAACAGGAGCTTGAGCTGGTTGACCTTGCTCTGGTAAGCTGCCTGCTGCTTCTGGCCCATGAGTGCCTGACGGATTTCGTCCTTTACTTCGTCGAAAGCGATAACGCCGCCGTCTGCTTTGTCTGCGAGCTTGATGAGGTGCCAGCCGAACTGTGTCTGAACGGGAGCGGAGAGCGCGCCGATTTCGAGTTCCTCGCAAGCCTTTTCGAATTCGGGAACCATCTGACCCTTGCCGAATTCGCCGAGGGAGCCGCCGCTCTTGCCGGAGGGACAGGTGCTGTTTTCCTTAGCCGCGTCTTCGAAGCTGATCTCACCTGCGCTGATCTTTGCTGCGAGTTCAGCCGCCTTTTCTTCGGATTCAACAAGAATGTGGCTTGCGTTGAATGTCATGCCCTTTTCGAACTGAGCGGGGTTTTCATCGTAGAACTTCTGAATCTCTTCGTCAGTTACCTTAACCTTTTCAACAGCCTTCTGTACAGAATAGCTTGTGAGCATATCTTCCTTAACCTTGTTGAGCTGTTCCTTGAAAGCGGGTTCGCGTTCGTAGAGGTTCTTCTGAGCGTCCATGAGGAAGAGTTTGTTTGCGATGAGCTGTTCAAGAATCATAGCTCTGCCCTGAGGATTGTTGTAGTTCTGACCGCGCTGACCCATCTGCATGAGCGCGAGATCTACTTCGCTTTCTGTAATCTGCTTGCCGCCAACAACAGCAAGTACCTTGTCCTGCATATTATCCATTTTTCTGTTACCTTTCGGATTTATATAAAAATTTTGTTTGCACGTTTTGCCGATCAGGTCTTTGCAAACTTGATCATCAGCTTTGTCGGGAGTACCTTCGCAAGCACACGGTAGAGCTTGTAGAATGCCTTCGGTGTGTATACCGTTACTCCGCGTCTGCACGCAGAGAGAGATTCTTTCGCAACTTTCGCCGGATCACAGTAGGGGAGAACATCGAACGTCTTCGAGTGCCCCTTGATTCCGCCGATTTTTATGAATTCCGTATCCATCGGACCGGGACATACCGCGGTTGCTGTGATTCCTTTCGGCTTCAGCTCTTCCGCAATGCCGAACGTGAACGCCGTTACATACGCCTTTGTGGAGCTGTAAACAGTCATTCTCGGATTCGGGCAGAACGATGCGATCGACGAAATGTTCAGAATACGCGAGCCCTGCAACATGTACGGGATGCACAGATGCGTGATTGCCGTCAGACCTTTGAGATTCAGATCAATCATCTGAGTCTGGATCTTCACTTCGCCCTCGCCGACATTGCCGAGATTGCCGCACCCGGAATTGTTGATGAGCAGCCCTATCTCGGGTGAGAGTTTTTCAAGCTCGTGAGCGAACTTTTCGTAGCTCTCGTCGAGTGTGAGATCAAGCGGGAAGATTCTGCACTGACGGGGGATTTCTTCCGATGCTTCCTCGAGCTTTTCACGTCGGCGTGCGATGAGCCAGTATTCTTCGATATAGGGGAACATTTCCGGCAGAAGACGCAGCAGTTCTTTTCCGAGTCCTGCCGACGCGCCTGTAATAACAGCGACTTTCATTTGCGTTTGCCTCTCTGATGCTTTTTGTACAATATCATATATGATAACATACCGCGGATGATTTTGCAAGATTATATTTGTAATTTTTGAGTTTTTCTGATGAGCCGTTATATTTCCGCGGAATAAATACTGAACAAACAAAACTTTACAAAATGTAAAAAATATTTCGTTTTGCCTATTGCAAAAAGAGAATCGAGGTAGTATAATATGTGGGTGTGTTCAAAATCACATTTTATCTTATCATTAACAAAAGAATCGAGGATATCATCATGCAGACCTTGCTTGCTTTGTCAATCGCAATGTTCGCCGGTCTTATCATGTCCCGTCTTACGAAGCTGTGGAATCTTCCTGCAGTTACCGCATACCTCGTAGCCGGAATCATCATCGGACCTTATTGTCTCGGACAGCTCGGAATTCCCGGACTCGGATTTGTTAGCGCTGAAGACGTAAAATCATATTCACTCATCTCGGACGTAGCTCTCGGATTTATCGCTATCGCAATGGGTAACGAATTCCGTCTCTCAGAACTCAAAAAAATCGGTAAGCAGGCAGTCGTTATCGCTGTATTCCAGGCGGTAGTCGCAACCATCTTCGTTGATGTAGCCCTTATCGCACTCCACTTCGCAATGCCCGAAAAGCTCCCCATCTCCTGCGCTATCACACTCGGTGCGGTAGCAACAGCGACAGCTCCCGCAGCTACACTTATGGTGGTAAAGCAGTACAAGGCAGAAGGTCCTCTTACAAAGATGCTCCTTCCCGTTGTGGCGCTTGACGACGTTGTAGGTCTTATCGTGTTCGCGATCTCTTTCGGTGTTGCAAGAGCACTCCAGAGCGGTCAGGTAAGCCTTATTTCCGTAATCGTCAACCCGATCATTGAAGTTGTGGTTTCTCTCGCACTCGGCGCACTTCTCGGTTTCGTTTTCCACATTACCGAGCAGTATTTCCACAGCCGCAGCAAGAGAATGACAATCTCCGTTACATTCGTATTCCTTGCTGTTGCACTCTCCAAGATCCATGTTGCTTTCGGCGAAGTTGAAATCGGTTTCTCTTCTCTCCTCGTATGCATGGCAATGGGTACAATCTTCTGCAACCTCTGCGATTTCTCCGAAGAACTCATGGAAAGAATGGACCGTTGGACAGGACCGATCATGGTGCTCTTCTTCGTACTCAGCGGCTCTGAGCTTGAGTTCTCCGTATTTGCCGATTGGGCAATAATCCTCATCGGTATCGTTTACATTATCTTCCGCTCTGCCGGCAAGATTGTGGGTGCGAATGTATCGTCCAAATTCATGAAGTGTCAGCCCACAATCCAGAAGTACCCCTGACCTCCTGACCTCCTGGCCACCTGGCCACCTGGCCACCTTGTCGCGTCCTGATATGTCAACTCGGTGACGAGTTGATATGACGGGCGATTTCGTGGTATATTCTTTCGCTGTATCTTTGCGCCCAAAAACGGGTGCAAGTGAGTTGTGAACACCGGTTTTTCGAAAGGATGCTTACGTGGCTGAAACCCAGAAGAAGACCGAGACGAAGAAGAGCAAGACCACCGCGAAAAAGGCACCGGCTAAAAAGCCGACGAAGACTGCGGAAAAGGCGACGAAGGAAACGAAGGCAGCGAAATCTACCAAGACGACGAC
>CAZPPN010000065.1:0-8681 GCA_964588425.1 uncultured Ruminococcus sp.
ATGAATTCACAGGCATCTGTCAAAAATCCCGGATTCTTCTCATCCGCGCTGTTCGGAATCGTGTTCTCCATCGGCTGGACTCCGTGTGTCGGCGCATTTCTCGGATCTGCTCTCATGCTCGCGTCACAGCAGGGGCACGTTGTCGAGGGGATTCTGATGCTTCTCCTGTACTCCCTCGGACTCGGCATACCGTTCATCGCAAGCGCTGTGCTGATCGACAAGTTCCGCGGTGCGTTCTCCTTTATCAAAAATAATTACGGGATCATCAACACGGTATGCGGATTGCTGCTGATCGCGGTTGGTCTGCTTATGATGACCGGACTTCTCGGAAAATTTCTTGCTCTTCTGAGTTAAAATAGTGGAGGAACAATATGGAAAACAAGAATAAACAGACAGCTCTTGTCATCGGCGCGATAGTATTTGCCGTCGTAATCGGTGCTGCCGCTGTGCTTTACGAAAAATTCAGCGAAAACTACGATCCGTCGTCATCTCTCATTACCTTTGATCCGAACACTCCGACTGACGGTACTCTGACTGAGACAGCAGGTGACTATGTTCAGAACGATCTTTTTGAAGAACAGGCATCCGAAACCGAACAGGCATCCGATAGTGAAAGCGAAACTGAAGCAGACAGCAGCTCCGAACTCAGCAAAGCTCCCGATTTCACGGTAACCGACGCTGACGGAAACGAAGTCAAGCTCTCGGATTTTGTCGGAACTCCGATTGTCCTCAACTTCTGGGCAAGCTGGTGTCCGCCGTGCAAAGAAGAGATGCCGGACTTTGATGCCGCTTACAAGGAACGGGATGATATCATATTTATGATGGTAAACATGACCGACGGCAGCCGCGAGACAGTTGACACAGCCAAAGCTCATGTTGAGGACAACGGGTACTCCTTCCCTGTTTACTATGACACAGCATTCAGCGCGGCAAACGCATACTATGTATACTCTCTCCCCACGACATACTTCATCGACAAAGACGGAAATCTTGTTGCTCAGGCAGTCGGTATGATAAATGCTGAAACACTTGAGCGCGGCATCGGCATGATTACGGAAGAATAACACGGAATATGAATCTGGAGAATATATATTGATGAAAATTAAAGCTGTTCTTTTCGATCTTGACGGAACTCTGCTTCCGCTTGATCAGGATGTATTTATTAAAACCTATTTCGGAATGATGGCGCAGAAGCTCTCGCAGTACGGTTACGATCCCGACAAGATGATAAAAACTATCTGGGGCGGTACTGCAGCTATGATCGCAAACAAATCCGACATGACGAACGAGGATGTTCTGTGGGAGCATTTCACATCGGTTTACGGCAAAGAATCAATTTCGGTAAAAGCGATTTTTGAAGATTTCTACCGCAATGAATTTCAGTCTGTAAAAAAGGTGAGCAGTCCCGATCCGCGTGCGGCTGAAGTGATCGCAATGCTGAAAGAACGCGGGATACGTGTGATACTTGCGACAAATCCCTTATTCCCGTCGATTGCAACCGAGAGCAGAATCCGCTGGGCAGGACTGTCCCCCGATGATTTTGAGCTTTACACGACCTACGAAAACTATACGCGATGCAAGCCGAACCTCGATTACTACCGCGAGATTCTCGGTAAAACGGGACTCAGCGCGGAAGAGTGTGTGATGGTCGGCAATGACGTTGAAGAGGACATGATCGCCCGTGAACTCGGAATGGAAGTTTTTCTTCTCACCGACTGTCTGATCAGCCGAAAGAATACCGATATCTCAGAATATCCGAACGGCGGCTTTGATGAGCTTATATCTTTTCTCAGAAACATTACAGAAAACAGCGAGGATTAAGCAATGAAATACAGACTCACATCCGTACCCGAAACCGAAATTCCTTTCACCTGCACAGACTGTCAGGACTGCTTCAATATGATAACTCTGTCGTACAGTTCTTCTCATCCGTCGCTTATCAGACTGCATTATCTCTGTGACGGACAGTCTGTCAGTGATCCTTTCTTTCTTGAAGCTGGCGAGCACACTTTCAGAGGTCTGATTATGTCGTATCTTGATGGAAAGACGGCATCATGTATTCAGTCAATCACCGCAGTGCCGCTTATCGGTGATGTGTGCGATCTTGAAATCAAGAATATCTCCGTAGCAGTTTATCCTATTTTTGATAATGTGATTTATTATCTTGAAAACAGCAGATACAGAATCGGAATCCAGCTTCTCTGGGGCGGCGGTATCTGTTCCGTCCGGGACAAGCTGATGCCGGTCTCAGACTCATTTGACAGCGTCACGAATCTTATCAATCATTTCGACACAGGACGTCTGATCCAGCAGTCATATTACGGTACGCGCGGAAATGACGAGTACACCTCAGGCGAATTCATGGGAAACCGCTGGTCATACAATCCCGTTCAGGGCGGTGACAAAATGAATAACCACAGCAGGCTGATAGATATCCGCACAAGTGATGACAGTATCTTCATCAAATCTCAGCCGCAGGACTGGTCGCTCGACGGAATGATTACCCCGAGTTACATGGAAAACACGTACACGCTGACTGACAGCTTCATCCGCGTTGACAACCGTTTTACCGACTTCTCGGGATGGGAGCATCCGATATCCAGTCAGGAGCTGCCTGCGTTCTATACAATAAGCTGGCTCGATACTTTTGTTATGTACGAAGGTTCGCGTCCGTGGACAGGCGGAGAGCTGACATATCTCCCCGATCTGCCGTTCTGGCCTACCGATAAAATATGCAGAAGGGTTATCCGCGAGAGTAATTCCGAAATATGGTCTGCGTGGATCAACAGTGACGAAAAATGGGGTATCGGACTTTTTGTCCCTGAGACGGATATTATTTTTACAGGACGTTATGAATTCAACGGAACAAAAGATCCGCTTGCCTCACCGACAAACTACACCGCGCCGCTGTGCAGTATCAGACTCGTTTCTCACAAGCCGCTTGAATACAGCTATCTCATCGCATCGGGCAGTATTGACGAGATCAGGCAAGTTTTCTCGGACAATCGAAATCTGATTGACAATTCATTCCTGAGGGAAAACAAAGTCAGTTCAAGGCGTACCGATGCAGATTGATCCGCAAAAATTTCTCGGTCTGTATTATTCTGCGGAATGTATTTATCATACATCATCATATAATTTTATCTTCCAAAATCATTGACATCCGCAGTCGAGAATTGTATAATTGATAAAAACGATTTATTTTAATTCATATATAATACAACGGTTTTCCAAAAAATCCGTTTCATAAGAAAGGAAAAATTATGAACGAAAATATTTCCAAGGTAATATCCGCTCTTACCGAATCCGAAAGCGGAAAGAAGCAGATGGAAATCTGGGACTGGTATCAGGGCGTTGCTCTCTACGGTCTCTACCTCTACTACCAGAAGACAAAGGATCAGAAGGTTTACGATTATCTCACAAACTGGTTCGACAGACAGATCTCGATCGGTGAACCCAAATGGAATGTAAACAGTCTCTCTCCGCTTCTCACACTTACATATCTCTATGAGATTTCGGGTAAGGAAGAATACCTCAAGCTCTGCGAACGCGGTGTAAAGTATGCTATGGAAGAGCTTATCCGCACTGAAGAAGGCGGCTTCCAGCACGTTACAATCGACAGCAACAACGATATGCAGCTCTGGGGCGACACTCTTTACATGGGCGGTCTCTTCATGGCGAGAATGGGTATTCTGAAGAAGAACGACGAATACATGAACGAAAGCATCCGTCAGTTCCTCGTACACATCAAGTATCTCTCCGACACAGAATCCGGTCTCTTCTATCACGGCTACAACTTCATCGGCAAGCATCATTTTGCTCACGCTCACTGGGGCAGATGCAATGCGTGGATCATCGCCAGCATCGTTGATATGCTCGATATCACAAAGGGACTCCTTCCCTCATGCATCGAGATGTATCTCCGCGGAACACTCGAAACTCACGCTGCTGCTCTCGCAAAGTATCAGGATGACAAGGGTATGTGGCACACGCTCGTCGATGATGTCGAAGGTTCTTATGCCGAAGCATCCGCTACATCCGGTATCGCATACGGTATGCTCAAGGCGGCGCATCTCGGTCTCCTTTCCGAAGAATATGTTGACTGCGCTATGAAGGCTCTCCCGGCTATCAACGGTCTCATCAACGAAGAAGGCTTCTGTGACGAGGTTTCCGCAGGCACCTGTCTCTACTACGATCTCGACGAATACCGCAAGATCAGACTCGGCCACGAACCCTACGGTCAGTCACTCGCGCTTCTCTTCTTCCTTGAAGCTGAAAATATCTGACACAACAAAAAACATTCCTATACCACGGAGGTAATCATTATGAATCTCAAAGTTTTAGCTGAATTTGAAATGGGTATGCCCATGATGCACTGTGTATCTGCAAGCGTTAAACTGAAAGACGGCGACGGCATGATGTTTGTCGTTTCCAGTGGCGGATGCTGTGACCCGGGCGAAGAACTTTTCATGACAAAGTACATCAAACCCGTATGGCTCAAGATGTTCAGAGCTGACGGTACTCTTCTCTGGGAAAAGGAAATGCCTGACGGTGTTCTTCCCGGAGTATGGTTCTGCCCTGCGATTGCTCTCGACATGGACAAGGACGGACAGGATGAAATCTACTTCCTGAGCAACTCCGGCATGCCGTTCTCCATGCTCCACAGAAAGCTCGAGAGATATGACGCTATGACAGGCGAGCTTACAGGATCATGGCCGTGGCCCATGAACACATTCCACGACAGAATGTCTCTCGCTTACAGATATTACCTCGTTGCAGGTTACGCTCACGGTGAACCTGTACTCGTTACCTGCCAGGGTACATACGGTGATATGTATCTCCAGGGATGGAGCGGAAACATGGAAAAGAGATGGGAAATCGTCATCAAGGCAGATGAATTCGGTCCCCGTGCAAGCCATGTAACCCCTGTTATCGACATCAACGAAGACGGTGTAGACGAGCTCTTCTGGGGTGAAAGACTCCTCTCTCTCGATGACGGTCACGAAGTTGTAAATCTCGCGCCGGATTATGACGGTCACTCCGACGTTATTCTTCCTCTCCTTGATTACAAGACAAACGAATGGTACATCTACACCTGCCGTGAAGGCGGAGAAGGCGGTGGGCAGGCACTGGAAAGCGGAAAGCAGAACCGTGTTGTAACATTCAAGGTTGACGGCACCAAAGTTTGGGGAGACCTTGAAGTAGGTCATATCCATAACGGTTGGGCTGCAAATATTCTCGATGATTACGGCAAGGTTTGCATGGCAATGAGCCAGCACTACGTTCCCAGCGATTCCGGTCTCAAGCATGATCTTGACGGTGTTTACTACTATCATGCATTCACCGGTGAAAGAATCGAACTCAATCCGCCCTGCCCCGGTCACGAAATGGAACCCATTGACCTCAACGGCGACGGTTATCACGAATTTATCTGTCCCGGCGGAAAGGTGATTGACAGACACTTCAATGAAATCGGTCAGCTTCCTGGCGGCAGAATGAGAATGGGTAAGATAATCCCCGGTCATCCCGGTGAACAGGTCATGGTTCCCTCCGGTACAAAGATTCAGGTTATCGGTGATGCTGATGCGGTTGAAAGCGATATTTTCAAGAAGCGCTACGAAAGACCTTACCTCACATTCATGCAGAAGCTCGCAGCATCCGGTTACAATGCAATCGGTGCTCATGTTTCCTGCGGTATCTGATCAATAATATACAAGGAACGGTATAGCATTATGAATATGAAATGTATCAAAAGATTTGATCTCGGCACAAGAATCGGATATTCACATTCCTGTAATGTACGACTCAAGGATCGCGACGGTATGCTCTTTGTGACATCTGAGGGCGGCGGTGTCGACCCGGGTGAAGAATTGTTCGACTTTAGATATGTCAAGCCGGTTCGTCTTGTTATGTTTGACATGGACGGAAACAAACTGTGGGAAAAGGAGCTTCCTTTCGGTGTTCTCCCGGGCGTTTGGTTCTGTCCCGCAATCGCTCTTGACATGGACAAGGACGGCGTTGACGAAATCTACTTTATCAACAACTATGGCAAGCCTTTCTCCATGACACGACGCAAGCTCGAAAGACTTGACGCTGAAACGGGTGAGACAACAGGAGTCTGGCCATGGTCAATGAATACTTTCCACGAAAGACTTTCCCTCTGTTACAGATATTACCTCGTTGCGGGTTATGTTCACGGTGAACCTGTGCTTGTAACCTGTCAGGGTACATACGGAAATATGTATCTCCAGGGCTGGAACGGCGATATGGAAAAGAGGTGGGATATTGTCATCAAGGCAGATGATCCCGGTCCGAGAGCGAGCCATGTAACTCCCGTTATCGACATCAACGGTGACGGAATCGACGAGCTCTTTTGGGGTGAACGGCTTCTCTCACTCGATGACGGTCACGAAATCGTTTGTCTTGCACCCAACTACACAGGACACTCCGACCTCATCGTTCCCTACTACGCTCCCGACGGTAAGGAATGGTACATCTTTACCGCACGCGAAGGTGACGAAAGAGAAGATCAGAGCCGCGTTTACGTATTCAAGAACAACGGTGAGGTAGTATGGCAGGCAATCGACCGCGGTCATATGCACACCAACTGGATCGCGAACGTCAAGGGAGATCACAAGAAGATCGCCATGACAAGACGCCGTATCACAATCTACGACGACTGCGGCGCCGAAATCGATGAGCTTGAAGATGATCTCTTCTTCGATGCATTCACCGGCGAGCAGCTCGATATCAAGTATCCCTTCAGCGGCAAGGAAGTATGGCCTGTCGACATCAACGGTGACGGCTATCACGAATTCATCAAGCACAACGGCGAGATCTATGACTGCTACGGCGAAAAGATAGGCTCTATCCCGAACGGCGCATGGAGAATCGGCAAGATGACAGACTTCCCGGGTGAGCATCTTATGATCGGCAACGGAACTGCTGTCGAAATCTGGGGTGACGCGGACGCAGTTGAATCCCCCGAATTCAAGAAGCGCTACGAACTGCCTTATCTCAACTTCATGCAGAAGCTCATGGCATCCGGATACAATGCTGAAGGAAGCCAGATTTCCTGCGGCGTATAATACAAAAATCACATTTCCCCTCGTTCGCTTTTGGATGAGGGGCAATGTTGTATTTCAATATCAATTCAATTTTACATAAAGGAATTACAAATTATGGATATTCGTTACTCATGCAATCAGCGCGATTTCAAGCGTTACACAACAGAAGAAACAAGAGCTGAATTTCTTATCGAAAATCTCTTCATTGCTGATGAAGTAACAGCGGTTTACAGCCATGTTGACCGTATGGTTACTGTCGGTATCATGCCTGTCTGCGAAACAGTTCCGCTCGAAAAAGGCATCGACATCTGGAAAAACTTCGGAACATCCTACTTCCTCGAAAGACGTGAGCTTGGTATGTTCAACGTAGGCGGCGCCGGCAAAGTTACAGTTGACGGTACTGTTTACGAGCTCGGATACAAAGACTGTCTCTACATCACACGCGGTGCAAAGGAAGTTCTCTTCTCTTCCGACGATTCCGCAAATCCCGCAAAATACTACATCGTTTCCGCCCCCGCGCACACATCCTACGAAACAAAGCTGATCAAGATTGCTGACGCTGCAAAGAAGCCTCTCGGTGCCATGGAAACTTCCAACAAAAGAGTAATCAACCAGTTCATCCATCCCGATGTACTCAAGACATGCCAGCTCTCGATGGGTATGACAGTTCTCGATCCCGGTTCTGTATGGAACACAATGCCGGCTCACACTCACGAAAGACGTATGGAAGTTTACTTCTACTTTGAAGTTCCGGAAAACAATGTTGTATTCCACATGATGGGTGAAGGTCAGGAAACACGCCACATCGTTATGCAGAACGAACAGGCTGTTATCAGTCCTTCCTGGAGCATTCACGCCGGTGCAGGTACTTCCAACTACACATTCATCTGGGCTATGGGCGGCGAAAACCAGGCGTTCGATGACATGGACAACATTGCAATCTGCGACCTGAGATAAGATCTACTATCAAGGAGAAAATAATTATGGATATCAAATCATTCAGTCTCGAAGGAAAGCTCGCTTGGGTTACAGGCGCATCCTACGGCATCGGATTCGCAATCGCCGAAGCATTCGCATCCTGCGGTGCAAAGATCGTTTTCAATGACATCAATGCTGAACTCGTAGAAAAAGGACTCGCGGCTTACCGTGAAAAAGGAATCGACGCAAAGGGTTATGTATGCGACGTAACTGACGAGGATGCTGTTCAGGCTCTTGTCAAGCAGATCGAAGAAGAAGTGGGCGACATCGACATTCTCGTAAACAACGCCGGCATCATCAAGCGCATTCCGATGACGGAAATGACTGCCGCTGACTTCCGCAAAGTAGTTGATGTTGACCTCAATGCACCTTTCATCTGCTCCAAGGCTGTTATCCCGACAATGATCAAGAACGGTCACGGCAAGATTATCAACATCTGTTCCATGATGAGTGAGCTCGGTCGTGAAACTGTTTCCGCATACGCTGCTGCAAAGGGCGGTCTCAAGATGCTCACAAAGAATATCTGCTCCGAATTCGGCTGCCACAACATCCAGTGCAACGGCATCGGCCCCGGCTACATCGCAACACCTCAGACAGCTCCTCTCAGAGAGCCTCAGGCAGACGGCAGCCGTCATC
>CAZPPN010000066.1:0-4165 GCA_964588425.1 uncultured Ruminococcus sp.
GTTCAAGATTTATTTATAATTCTGTGATATAATTTTATACAACTGCAATCAAAATGCAGTATAATCAAAAGTCCGTAAAATAACCGCTGAAAGGCATGGTCATACAACAATGATTGAAATCACCAACCTCGTGAAAAACTACGGCACCAAATTCGCCGTGGACGACATCAGTTTCAAAATCTCGAAGGGTGAAATCGTCGGATTCCTCGGCCCTAACGGTGCAGGTAAATCCACAACAATGAACATCCTCACCGGATATCTCTCCTCTACCTCCGGCATCGCAAAGGTCGGCGGAATCGATATCCTCGAGAACCCCTACGAAGCTAAAAAACTTATCGGCTTCCTCCCCGAACAGCCGCCGCTCTACATCGATATGACCGTAAACGAGTACCTTAACTTCGTCTACGAAATCAAAGGATGTAAGCTCAACCGCAAAAAGCATATCGAGGAAGTCCGCCAGGTTACAAAGATCGACGACGTCCAGAACCGTCTCATCAAAAACCTCTCCAAAGGTTACCGCCAGAGAGTCGGCATCGCACAGGCACTCATCGGTAATCCCCCCGTTATCATCTTCGACGAGCCGACAGTAGGTCTCGACCCCAAGCAGATCATCGAGATCCGCAACCTTATCAGAAACCTCGGTCAGACTCATACCGTCATCCTCTCCACTCATATCCTCTCGGAAGTTCAGTCCGTGTGCGACAGAATTATCATCATCAATGAAGGTAAAATCATCGCCGACGAAAAGACCGAGAGCATCACTCAGGTTGTTGAGGATAACCGCCGCTATACAGTCAAGGTGTGCGGTCCTCAGAGAGAAGTTCTCAGTACACTCAAAAATATCAACGGCGTTATCTCCGCTGAACTCACAGGTGAGAGAGAGCTCGACAGCTATACTTATATCATCGAATCCGAGCGCGGCGTTGACGTAAGAAAGCCCGTGTTCTACGCGATGAGCGGAAAGAGCTGGCCTATCATCGGCTTCGAAGCTGTTGGTATGAACCTCGAAGAAGTATTTATCAAAATCATGGATAAAGCATCAAATTAAAAGGGACGGCATAAAGTTATGTTTGCTATTTACAAAAAAGAATTGCGCAACTACTTCACGACACCTCTCGGATATGCGTTCATCGCAGTTTTCCTCGCGATTTCGGGATTCATGTTCGCGGTCTCCACTTTCCAGTCACAGACTTCCGACGTGTCCGGTTACTTCCAGATCATGATCTTCGGATATATCGTAATCGTACCTATCCTTACAATGCGCAGCTTCGCTGAAGAACGCAGAACCAAAACGGAACAGCTCCTCCTGACGTCCCCCGTCTCGATCACTTCAATGATCATGGCGAAGTTCCTCGCAGCATTCACAATGTTCGCGGGAAGCGTTCTCGTAAGCTGTCTCTACTATCTCCCCCTCTTCAACTACGGTGAACCCAATGTCGGCAAGGCAGCAGGATGTCTTATTGCTATGCTCCTCATCGGTATGTGCTTCATCGCAGTGGGTATTTTCGTCTCCACTCTCACCGAAAGCCCCGTTACCGCAAGCATCGGTACAATGGGTATCCTCCTCGGATTCGTCGGCGCGGCTATTTTCAATAACCTCATCGACACATATTTCATCCGCTATATCCTGAGCTGGATCTCCATCTACTCCCGCTACGTCAATTTCGCATACGGTATGTTCGACATCGCAGCTACCGTTTACTATCTCTCTATAACCGCAATCTTCCTCTTCCTCTCCGTGCGTATTTATGAGAGAAGAAGATACGCATAATCACGGAGGTATCATATAATGAGAAGAAGCAGTTATATCCAGTCCAGAAAATTCAAGTACGGCTCCGTTGCGACAGCGTTCACTATTGCTTTCATCGCAATCGTAGTCATCTTCAATATCATTTTCACAGCTCTCGCTCAGAAGTATATGTGGTATATCGACATGACGGAAGAGCAGGTGTTCACTCTCTCGGATGAAGCAAAAGAGCATATGTCCGACGTAAACCAGGAAGTAAATATCTACTTCGCGAGCGAACCGGACGTTCTCATGAGCGGCACAAACTCAAGCTACACACGCTATATATACACAACAGCGCTCCAGCTTGAAGAGAGCTTTTCAAACGTAACGGTCGAATGCGTGGACGTTCTCAAGCATCCCTCTTTCTTCCGTGACTTCTACACAACAGCGGCAACTGATATCGACACCGACTCCGTTGTTATCGAATCGAACGGCGAGATCCGTGTTCATACCGCGGAATCGTTCTTCACATTCAGCGATATCTCCGATTCGTCTACTGTATGGGCGTACAACGGCGAAAAAACTTTCCTATCCGGTATCATGCAGGTAACTCAGACCACATCTCCCAAGGTTGCGTTCACAACTGAGCACGGTGAAGCTCTCTCCAGCTCACTCTTCCTCGCAAATGTGTTCGCGGAAAACGGATTTGAAGTTCAGACCGTAAATCTCGCGCAGGATACACTTGACGATGACTGCCGTATACTCGTGATCTATAACCCCATCTACGACTTCATCGGCGCGGAAGCTGAAGACCAGACCAAGAACGAAATCGAAAAGATCGACAAGTTCCTCGACAATTACGGCTGTCTCCTCGTATTCTCCGATCCCGAAAACGTTGATAACCTTACAAACCTCAACGAGTTCCTCGAAGAATGGGGTATCGCATTCCAGGGCGGCACTACTATCCGTGACAAGGAACACGCTATGTCCACCGACAACTACTCCATCATCGCGGAATACCAGAAGGATACTCTCGGCGCGTCCATTTACAACGACCTCAACGATCTCGCAACTCCCCCGAAGACCATCATCCGCAAGGCTGCTCCAATTGATATTCTCTGGGAAACAGGCGGCGGTCTCAACGGTACAAGAACAGTATCTTCCGTTCTCAAGTCCTACGACACATCTGAAATCGTGAAAGACGGCATGGTAGTCGGCGGCGGTTCCTACAACCTCATGACTATCACGCGTGAGACAAGAATCATCGACAACGAATACTACTACTCTTACGTTATCGCGGCAGGTTCTCCTTCCTTCGCTTACCAGGATTACATCCAGTCCAATGCATATGCGAACGAGGATATCCTCGCGGCTGCTATGAAGGCTGTGGGTCGTGAAAGAGTTCTTGCAAACCTCACATTCAAGCCGTTTGATGACGATGAAATCACAATCACAACAGCGGAAGCCAATAATCTTACAGCTTCCATGACTCTCGTTATCCCCGTGATCGTAGCTCTTTGCGGTATAGTTGTAATTATCAGGAGAAAACATTCATGAAGAAGCAGAAAACCCTCATTATTGTAATGGCGGTGCTGTTCGTTGTTCTTCTCGTACTTTATTTCGCAGTTATCCGCCCCCTTACAGCCGCAGTCGAAGATGACTCAATCGCCGCTGACCTTATCGAAGGCGAAGTCATGATTACGGCTAAAACGTCGAACTTCTATATCTTCCAGCCGATCGAGCGTTCTTCAATGCAGTCGATCGAGGTTGTGAACGAGTTCGGCGGATACAAGATCTACCGTGACGCATCCGACACATTCCAGCTCGACGGATTCCTCGGACTCCAGTTCGACCAGGAGCTGTTCTCGAGCCTTGTTGTAACCACAGGTACTCCCACAGCAATGATGAGAGTAGCGGTGGATCTCGATGAGGAAGGACTCGCGGAATACGGTCTCGACGATCCTCAGGCATCATGGACAATAACCACCACCACAGGCGAAAAATACACGATCTACGTTGGTGACGCTCTTGTTACCGAAGGCGGCTATTACGTCAAGTACGAGCCGAGAAATGCGGTTTACATCCTCAGCAACACTCTCGCAGATACCGTTCTCAGACCCGACTACGCGATGCTCCAGCCTCTCCTCACAGCCGGAATGAGTGCGAACGACTACTTCCTTGCCGAAGACTTTACCGTATGGCACGGGGAAGAGCTGTTCGTTCATGTTGACAAAGTCCCCGAGGAAGAGATGAAGAATCCCGAGGGTATTGTTGAAGTAAATCTGACATACCCGAAGCCGGAGACACCGGAAGCTCAGTCGCTCTACACACTCAACGATTCGCTTTATTTCGAAGTTCTCTACAACTTCATGGCGCTGCAGGGTACAGAGGTGCTCGCGTTCCTTCCCGACGAAGCGCAGCTTGAAGAATTCGGAC
>CAZPPN010000066.1:4175-8677 GCA_964588425.1 uncultured Ruminococcus sp.
TCGATCCCGCATACACAATCAGATATGTCTTCAACGATTATGAATTCATCATTTTCGTGTCCGAGCGTCAGGCAGACGGCACATACAACGCGGTGTCCAGTCTGTACGGATACTCGATCGTATGCTCGGTTGCGTCTGAATCCCTCGGATGGCTTGAATACGGTCATTTCGACTGGCTCTCGGCAACTCCTTTCTATGAAAACATCGCCAATGTAAACCGCATCACTCTCAAAGGCTCCGGCATTGACACCGACTTCCGTCTCACACACAGCACGGATGAAAGCGGAAACGCAGCACTTGAGGTCAAGGATGAAGTCAGCGGCGTTGTGATCCCGAACAAGGATGTCAAGAACTTCCGTGAGTATTACAAGACTCTTCTGAACATCACGAACCAGGAATACGCGACACTTTCCGAAGAGGACAGACTCGCTCTGATTGACGATGAAGATCAGGTAATGCTGACGATGACATACGAAACTGCCGACGGCAAGCTGTACGAGTACAAGTTCTACCGTTATGTTGAACTTTCCACAGGCAAGATCAGCGGCGGTAAGATTTTCGTTACGGTAAACGGACTGGGCGAGTTCTATACGACGAACGACCTTATCAACAAGGTTATCGACGACAACCCGCGCGTTCTCGCCGGACTCGATATCAATGCGTATACTCAGTATTAAATAGTTTGGCATAATAAACAACAAAACCGGACTCCCTGCAATTCCGCAGAGCATCCGGTTTTTTGCTTTGTTTTTACCCCACCTCGCGGATGTCGAAATCTGCCGGTCCGGGGGAGGCAAGCTTGCGGCGGGCGAAATTTTCGTCGTACAGCCACGCTTTCATCTCGTCTTTTTCGATCACAAGCGGCATTCGGTGGTGGATTGTCCGTATCTCCCCTCGCGCGGCGGTCGTTATCACAACATGGCTGTCTTCGTCGGCGCAGTCGCTGATGTCCAGACCCGCGAGAAGCATGACTCCGCCGTTTGTGATGTGCCATTTCCGCCTGTCCGCTGACCATTCGTAATACCCTGATGTCACAACAAGCGTTCGTTTGTTTCTGACGACATCCTTGAACATCGGTTTGTGCGGCGCGCTCTCGGCTCTTGCGTTGATCAGCCGTGTGCTCTTTGTTTTGCCATCGGATTCGGTCGTGATCATGCATCCCCATTTCGACAGCTTCGCCCTTACCGTGAACGGAGATGCGTACAAAATCGGCAATATACTTCCGGAAAATACCTCGTCCTGTCTGAAGTATCGCGATATATTTCCTTTTTTCTCGCGCTCAATGATCCGCAGTATATCTTCGTCATCTACCCATGCCTGATATCTTCCGCACATATTTTTTCTCCCGTTTATTTGATTAAAGTTATATTTTTCTATTGACAAAGAACAGATGTTTGTGTATAATATTGTTGCAAGAAAGAAAGGATGTTCTTTTGTGATAATATTATGCCACATAAATGTTCGTTTGTCAATAGGTAATAGGAATAAAGGGAGGGATAATCATGACACAGCCGCAGCAATATTCGAGAATTCACGAGCGTCCTAAGTACCGCACGATTCTGCATTGCGATCTAAACAATTTTTTTGCGTCAGCCGAGCTGCTCGATCACCCGGAGCTGAGGGACAAGCCTGTGATCGTCTGCGGTGCGGTTGAGGACAGGCACGGGATCGTTCTCGCGAAGAATTATCCTGCGAAGGCTTGCGGGATCATCACGGGCGAGGCGATCTGGCAGGCGAAAGGGAAGTGCCCGGATCTCGTTGAACTGAGTCCGCATTACGATAAGTACATGGAGCTGTCGCGTGCGGTTCGGGCGATCTATTCGCGGTACACAAACCAAATCGAGCCGTTCGGGATGGACGAGTGCTTTCTTGACGTGACGGGAAGCCGATACATTTTCGGTGACGGCGAGACGATCGCAAACGATATCCGTGAGACGGTGAAGCGCGAGACCGGACTGACGATATCGGTTGGCGTGTCGTTCAATAAAATTTTCGCCAAGCTCGGATCGGATATGAAAAAGCCCGACGCCGTGACGGTGATCCCCCCTGAGAGATTCCGCGAGATAGTATGGCCATGTCCGGCGCGTGATATGCTCGGCGTGGGGATGAAGACTTATCAGAAGCTGTGGTACCGCTCAATACGCACGATCGGAGATATCGCAAACTGCCGCCGCGAGCTGATGCGATCGTACCTCGGCAAGCTGGGCGATGTATTGTGGATCTACGCGAACGGACTTGAATCTTCTCCTGTGACTGACGAAAATTACGTCGAGCCGGTGAAGTCTATCGGGCACGGTACCACAACAGTCGCGGATCTCGAGAACGAACGCGAGGTTTTCAATGTGATAATCTCGCTGACCGAGGAGATCGGGACGAAGCTGCGGAAAAATGAGCTGAAATGCGGAGGTGTGGTCGTCGGGATAAGGGAAAGTGACCTGACGTACCGCGAATATCAGGAAAAACTGCCGCACCCGACTCAGCTCTCACGTGAGATCAGCCGCCGTGCGATGTCGCTGTTCCACCGAAAGCACGTTTGGCGTGAGAACATCCGAAGCGTTACCGTCCGCGCAATATATATTTCATCCGACAGCGCACCCGAGCAGCTTGACCTGTTTTACAGCGATTCAAAGGAGACGGCGCTTCTCTCGCTTGAACGGACGCTGGATTCTCTTCGTTCGCGCTACGGCGGCGGAATCATCACGGAAGCTGTGCGGAAGACTGACATAAAAGCCCCCAGTGACCGCATCGGCCATCCGGATTACCATTTCTTTAATTGATGTTTGCTGTGACGGCGGTTCTGCCGAAAACGTACGGCGGTCGATTCATTTTTCACCCCTACGGGTTGGTGGGAATTTGCGTTATATTGATGGAAATATCATTTTGCTTGATTTGTACGACGGCGGCACCAAGGCACCGCCCTACGAATATACCGTTCGTTTGGTTGGGGCACATCCCATAAAAATCCAATGATTTTCGGCTCGAAGAGAAGGAAATCTTCATTAACTCTGCACTCTTAACTCTTAACTCTTCACTCTTAACTCAATCTCTCCCTTTCCCTCAAAACTTGACAATACCGCCTGCCTGTGCTATAATTTGATATCATACTTTACCCGGGCAAAGCAAAGGAAAGAATAAATGAAAATCATAGTATGCGGATGCGGAAAGATCGGCTCGACAATATGCTCTGACCTCGTTTATGAGGGATATGATGTCGTCGCGCTTGACAATGATCCGGCAGTTATCACACAGATTACAAACACTCTCGACGTCATGGGCGTATGCGGAAACAGCGCCGACTGCGAAACACTTGCGGATGCTGGTATTGCCGAGACGGAGCTGTTCATTGCGGTAACCGGTTCGGACGAAGTGAATATGCTCTCGTGCTTCCTCGCAAAGCGTATGGGTGCAGGTCACACAATAGCGCGTATCCGTAATCCCGAATATAACGACGAGTCGCTCGATTTCATGAAGCGTGAGCTGGAGCTGTCGATGGCGATCAATCCCGAGCTTCTTGCGGCAAAAGAGCTTTACGATATCCTGAAAATCCCGACTGCCGTAAAGGTTGAGTCGTTTGCCGGACACGCTTTCGAGATGATCGAGCTGAAAATCAAGGAAAACTCGCCTCTCGACGGTCTGGTACTCAAAGAGCTGAGAGAAAAGCACAAGACCCGCGTCCTGATCTGCGTTGTTCAGCGAGGCGGCGAGGTGTATATTCCCGATGGTAATTTCGTTCTGCGCGAAGGGGATAAGATCGGTCTGACGGCGTCCCCGGAGGAGATAGACAGATTCCTGCGCAGTATCGGACTGATGCAGAAGAAAGCGCGCGACGTCATCATCCTCGGAGGAAGCCGTACCGCGTTCTATCTCGCGAAAATGCTTGAAATGAGCGGCAGCGGTGTCAAGATTATCGAGAAAAATCCCGAGGTGGCGGAAAATCTCAGCGACAGCCTGCATGATACGGTTGTGATACGCGGAGACGGCACAGAGCAGGAGCTTCTGCTTGAAGAGGGACTTTCATCGACCGATGCGTTCGTCACTCTCACAGGCTCAGATGAGCAGAACATACTTATTTCCAGCTACGCGACGTCCAGAGATGTGCCCAAGGTCATCACTAAAGTCAACCGCAACGAGCTGTATTACATGGCTGAAAAACTCGGTCTTGACTCGATCATATCGCCGAAGAAGATCATCTCAAACGTCCTCGTTCAGTACGCACGTGCTCTTGAAAACTCCCGTGAGAGCCAGATGGAGACACTGTACAAGCTGATGGACGGACAGGTTGAGGCGCTTGAGTTCCACGTTATGCAGGATTCGCAGATCACGGATATCCCCCTCAAGGAACTGAAGCTGAAAGAGAACATCCTCATCGCAGGAATCATCCGCGGCAGACGCACGATCGTTCCCGGAGGTAATGACGAGATTCTTCCCGGCGACAGGGTTGTAATAATTGTGGAAAATCAGCGGCTTCGCGATCTTGCGGACATACTGAAGTGATCGGAGGC
>CAZPPN010000067.1:0-8579 GCA_964588425.1 uncultured Ruminococcus sp.
GACCTCCGGGTTATGAGCCCGACGAGCTACCAGGCTGCTCTACTCCGCGATATTCTATTCAGTCAAGAGAAATGCCGGACACCGGGTTCGAACCGGTACGATACTTTCGTATCACGGGATTTTAAGTCCCGGGCGTCTGCCAATTCCGCCACTCCGGCACATTTACTCCCATGAGCTTTTCCCTTGCTGCTTAATTATTATATCATATCGCGGGGTAGATGTCAAGAGGTTTTGATGAATTTATTGATTTATTTTAGTACAGTCACCCCAATATACCTTTTTAATGCTTACGGAGTCTCTCCTGCGAGCGTTGAGGCAAACTTATCGTTGAGCTGATTCAGCACTTTGTTCGCAGCCTTGAGGGTCTTTTCGTATGTGGAAACGAAGTCGGTTTTTCCGCTCTGCATCATGGAGATGAGCTTATCACCGTATGAACCGATCTTGTAGAATACACCGACGTCGAAGAAACGGGACGTGAAAATCAAATCGAGCATTTCACCGGATTCTTCATCGCGGAAGTACTTGCCCTTCAGTGTGGTTTCATAGTAAGCGGGAGTGATGTTTTGCTGGCCGTAGTATGAGAGTGCTTCGAGAACAGCGCCGCTCATTTCCGGCTCTTTTAATGTAATGGGGAGGCAGAAGTAAGAAGTACCGTATGCATGCATGGTGCTCCAGAAGTCTGTCTGGTTTTCATCCCACTTCGGGTACGGAACAATACCGAAGTCTACTTCAGCATCACGGAACCAGCTTGCAGCATCGAGATATCTGGTGTAGAACAGGATGCGGTTGTCGATGAATGCGGCGTGTGCGCCATCGTCATTTTTATCGGTCATGAATAAAACGCCGGGCTGGCTTCTGAGTGTCAGCCATGATGTGATAACGTCAAAATTGCGTTCGGAGTTCAGAGTGATCTCGAGCATACCGTCGTCGGTGATGTCAGCGAACTTACCGCCGGACGCATGGAGCATACCGATAACGGAGTCCTGCCAGACGAGAATACCGAAAGAGTCATCTGTGTCTGTGACGCCGTCACCGTTCAGGTCATTGCCGGCAACCTCTGACATTTCAACAAACTTGTCATATGTCCATTTGTCTTCGCGGACGAGATCATACGGATTGTCGAGATTGTAGTCGCCGATAAGTTTTTTGTTGAAAAGGATACAGTAAGTACATCTGTTGTCGAGAATGCTTGCGTCACCTGTGGAATAGAACATCTTGCCGGCAATGGAAAGCTGTTCGTTTGCTTTGGGATCCCACCAGCTCTTTGAGAGGTCGATGTTGTTTACGGTGTTGAGGTCGAGAAGTCTGCCGGTATTGGCGAGCGTGGAAACGTCATAACATCCGATTTCCGCGATATCATAGTCATCTGTACCGGACATGACCATCATGTTGATGAGCTTGTAGCCGACACCGGAACCGTCAGATGTCTGACCGCTCTGATTGTTTACGGAAAATTCCACATTGAGAAGGTCGGAAACTGCCGCTTTTGTAATAAATTTCGCATCGTTGATGACTTCGCCGGTCATTCCGTCTTCGATGAAGTCATCGTATTCCCAGTGGCCGGTGAGAACGATGTTGATGGTGCGTCCTTCGTAGTCTTCAACTTCGATGTCAAGCGGCTCAACATATTCGGTTTCTTCGGGAGCAGTTTCGCTTTCCTGAGGCGGAGGCAAAGTTTCCGATTCAGTCTCATTCGGAACTTCCGAACAGCTTACGGAAGATATAATCAGCATCAGGGAAATAAGAATCAGCGCGAGTCTTTTCATAATATTACTTTTCATGTTTGTCTCCTTATGCGGAAAATTTGTGCAAAAACAGAATAATGTACCAAAACAATTTTACCATACGGGAGTTTTTTTGTCAATAAAACAGTAAAATTATACGATATTTTTTGACAAACGGATAGACAAACCCAAAACAAAGGTTTATAATAATGTTATATTATAAATAAACACAGGAGTTCATATGGTTCACACAAAAGTAAAATTTCAAACATCGGATGAGCTGTGGCAGAAAGTCTACGACGCCGCCGAGACAAAGGCTCTTTCAAATCTTAAGATGTTCTGCGGACGGCAGGTGCTGATCGAGGGCGGCGGATATAACGGAATCTGGCTCGAGACACAGCCGATGGGCGGAGAAATGTATGCCGCACGAAATATGGAAGCCGCGATGAACAATCAGCTTTTCTTCATGGAAAATATCCGTGAGGACGGCAGAATCCCTTCCGTTATCAGATTCAGAGATGACGGGAAAAATCCGCTTGACCTGATGTATTCGCATTTTCAGGGGTACTGCTTCCCGTATCATGCGCTGAATATGTACTATCTGAACGGACGCAACAGAGAATATCTCGAACAGCTTTACGATGTGCTTGAGAGATTCGACATTTATCTCTGGAAAACACGTGACTCGGACGGCGACGGGTGCCTTGAGACATGGTGCGTGTGGGATACCGGAGAGGACAACTGCACGAGATTCTTCGACGCTCCCGAATCATGGGGATCGGATGAAGCACCGTACGGACGCGGAAAACTGCCGTATGAGTCGATGGATATCATGAGCTATTCGGCCGACGGACGGCAGACGCTTGCGGAGATTGCGGATATTCTGTACCCCGATACCGACCGCGCATCTGTATGGAGAAGCAAGGCTCAGGCTGTGCGTGACAAGGTTCGCGGATACTTATGGCGTGATAACCGCGGCGCGTGCTATGACCGTGACTGTGACAACAATTTCCTCGACACGCTTATCCACAACAATCTCCGCGTTATGTATCACGGTGTGTTTGACAGATATATGGCGTCGCGTTTTGTCGGTGAGCATCTTCTGAATCCGGACGAATTCTGGACGCCGATGCCGCTGACATCCATTGCCGCGAACGATCCGCTGTTTTTCAGTCACACTAAAAATAACTGGAGCGGACAGCCGCAGGGACTCACATATCAGAGAGCGATCCGAGCGCTGGAGAATTACGGATACTACGGAATCATTCCGATCCTCGGACATAAGCTGTGCGAAGCAGTCGGTTCGAGAGGGCACGATATGCGCTTCACTCAGCAGTACGATCCGTACACAATGATCCCGAGTGAAGTCGGTGACGGATGCTACGGACCGGCTATCCTTGCATTCCTCGAGTACACCAACCGTATGTTCGGCGTGAAGATCGAGCGTGACCGCGTGATATGGAGTGCGGTGCGTGATGCTGGTGAGAGCGAATATACGCAGGAGTGGGGAGAGAAGAGCTTCACTCTGAAAACCGGTGCTGATATGTGCGAGGCATTCATCGGCGGCAGAAGGATTTTCACCTGCGCGAAGGGTATGAGAAGCGTGACTGATCTTGACGGTGAGATCATCAGCCGCGACTTTATCTGATATCCGCAGATTTTACAAAGAATATTTATTAAATTGTAGCTTTTTCGGCATATATATGGTATAATTAAAGCTAATAAAAATATAAATCCAATAAGGAGGACAGAAATGCCTTTCAACATTCCCGAATATCATACAACCCCCGCGGTACTGCACGTCGGATGTGAAGCCCCCAGAGCTTACTTTGTTCCGTTCCCGTGCGAGAAGTGTGCTGTGACTCAGAACCGTGCTGAGAGCGCTTACTTCAAATCACTCTGCGGAGAATGGAATTTCAAATTCTATAAATCTTACGCCGAGCTCTGCACTTTAAGAGGGGACGAATTTGCCGCTGACGGTTTCGACAAGATCGCGGTTCCCATGAACTGGCAGATGGCTCTCGGTCGCGGATACGATGTTCCGAACTACACCAACGTAAACTATCCCATCCCTGTTGATCCGCCGCACGTTCCGGACGAAAATCCCTGCGGTGTCTACATGAGAGATTTCACTATCCCTCAGAAGATGGCAGGCAAGAAAGTGTACCTCAATTTCGAGGGTGTTGACTCTGCGTTCTATGTATGGGTAAACGATAATTTCGCCGCATACAGCCAGGTCAGCCACATGACATCCGAAATCGACATCACAAACTACATCAAGACAGGCAAGAACACAATCAAGGTTATCGTTCTCAAGTGGTCCGATGCTACATATCTCGAAGATCAGGATATGTGGAGAATGTCCGGTATTTTCCGCGAAGTATATCTCCTGTTCCGAGACGAGTGCCATGTGCGCGACATTTTCGTGAGAACATCCCTGGCCGACGATCTCTCCTCAGGTGCGTTCAAGGCTGAGATTGATCTCGATGGCGGCGACACAGATATCGGCTACAAGCTCTATACACCATCAGGCGACATCCTCTGCGAAGGCAAGGCTGCATCCGAGGGCGGAAAGAGCGTTATTGATATGCCTGTTGAAAATGCTGAGCTCTGGTCTGACGAAATCCCGAATCTCTATAACCTCATCCTCACAGCCGGAAGTGAAGTTATCTCCCTGCCCGTAGGTCTGAAGAAGATCGAAGTTATCAACAAGTGCATCTACATCAACGGCAGGAAAGTAAAGGCAAAGGGCGTAAACCGTCACGACAGCCATCCGCTTCTCGGTCACGCAACACCGTACGAACATATGCTCAGAGATATCATGATCTTCAAGGCGCATAACGTAAATATGGTGCGTACATCCCACTACCCGAACGATCCGAGATTCCTCTATCTCTGCGATAAGTACGGTATCTACGTATGCGACGAAGCTGACCTCGAGACACACGGTATGCATCCCGAAAAGGCTCTCACAAACAATCCCGAATGGACAAACGCTTATGTTGACCGCGCTCAGAGACTTGTTGAGAGAGACAAGAACCACCCGTCCGTCATCTTCTGGTCGCTCGGCAACGAATCTTCCGTAGGTGACAACCATGCCGCTATGACTGCATGGATCAGATCCCGTGACACATCCCGCCTTGTTCACTATGAGGGTGCGAATTACAAATACACCGAAGATATCCAGAGAACTGATATCGTCGATATGGAAAGCAGAATGTATCCGACACACACATGGTGCGACGAATACTGCAAGGACGAAAAGTACAAGCTGCCTCTCTTCCTCTGCGAATACTGTCACGCAATGGGCAACGGCCCCGGAGACCTCGGTGACTACTGGAAGGTTATCGAATCCAATGACGAATTCTTCGGCGGATGCGTATGGGAATACACCGACCATTCCGTTGCAATCGGAGAAAAGTACAACAATCCTTCGTTCACATACGGCGGCGACTTCGGCGATTTCCCGAATGACGGCAATTTCTGCGTAGACGGTCTCGTTTATCCCGACAGACGTCCTCATACAGGCTTCCTCGAACTCAAGCAGGCTATCATGCCCGTATTCGCACGCGAAGTTGAACCCGGCAAGATCGCGATCAAATCCCGCAGATTCTTCAAGGCCCTCGATGACATTTCCCTCGCATGGACTCTTAAGCTCGACGGCAAGATCATCGGCTCCGGCGTTTACCCGTCAATCGGCATCGCTCCCGGCGAAGAAAAAGAATACACATTCTTCGATGAAATCCCCGCAGGCGGTATCGCAACACTCGATCTCTCCTTCCGTCAGAACGCTCCCACAGAATGGGCGGACGCAGGATATGAAGTCGGCATGGCTCAGTTCATTTACGAAAAGGATGTTCCCGAATACTGTGCACCCATGTCCGCTCAGCTTTATGATGTTGAAGTCAGCGAAGGCAGAGCGCATTACATCATCACCGCAGGCGAAACTGTTTATAAGATCAACAAGACAAGCGGTATGATCGACTCGATCTGCGATAACGGCGAAAACCTCATTACAAAGCCGATCGTTCCCCAGATCTGGAGAGCTCCCACAAACAACGACAAGGGTATCGCTGAAATCTGGCGTCAGATGGGATTTGACAGAGCAACGACAAAGTGCTACTCCTGCAAGCTCACAGAAAAGTCCGCTGAAGCAGTTGTTATCGAAACAAAGCTCTCAATCGGCGCGGCTCCCGTATGCTTCCTCTTCTCGATCGACATGAAGTACACAATCAAGGTCGGCATGGGAATCAAGGTTGATTTCAATGTTAAGTGGAACGAAGACGTCAAGAAGTACGTCGGATACAGAGAAGAAGATCTCAGCTTCCCGAGATTCGGTCTCAGACTCACAATGCCCGAAGGATCAGAACAGATGGCATACTTCGGATACGGCCCGATGGAAAGCTACATCGACAAGAGACTTGCGGCCAAACTCGGCGAATATAAGTCCACAGTTGACGAAAACTACGAGCCTTACGTATTCCCGCAGGAAAATTCCTCTCACTGGGGATGCAGATGGGCAGATGTACATACAGTTGCAGGCCACGGATTCCTCTTCTTCGCGGATGAACCGTTCTCCTTCAACGCATCCCATTACTCTCCCGAAGAGCTTGACAGAAAGGCTCACCACTACGAACTCGAGAGAGAAAAGGAAACAACAGTCATCATCGACGCAAGAAATACAGGTATCGGCTCGAACTCCTGCGGTCCCGCTCTCATTGACGAATACCGTTACATCGAAAAGGACCTCACATTCGGCATCACAATCAAGCCCGTATTCGCATCCGCTGCAGATCCTTACAAGGAAATGAGACGCAAGTATTGATCGGCTGATCTGCTTTGCGTAATCGCGTATAATCCAATAAAAACAGCTCCGTTCGCGGGATCGAACAATCCTGCTGGGCGGAGCTTTTGTCTTATCAGGTTTTGTCGGACTGGCGGTGTCTCATCCGTGTCCGGTTGATGAAGCCGTATGCATCGTTGATGAAGAACATTGCGAAGCACAGCACCATCGTGATGTAGTCGGGAGTTTCAATCGACGCGAGCACCCACAACACGATCAGCACGATATCGTTTGCCGCATATGCAAGGGCATAATAAGGACTGCGGCACAGCATCAGATACGACGCGGAGAAGCCGGTCGCTGCGGAAACGGTACTCATCATAGATTATTCGTGCCGAACGCACCGAGGATGAAATAGAAAGCAAACGTCACAAGTGCGGTGAGAACAGCGATTTTTGCAGCTTTTTTAGGAGTGACAGTGCTGACTTCCACCTCGGTCGTGTGTTTGTACGGATGGCGTACCCATTCGATCACGGAGAGAACGGCAATCGGCGCGCTCATACCGACATAGGTGATCATCTCGCCGTAGTAGCGGAACCCCCACGAAATCACGGCGTATATTACGGCAAATACCGCGGTCAGGATCTGTCCCCATGAGTCGCCTTTTGCTACGGGAATCAGCGCGGTCACACCGATCAGCGATGCGGTCAGCGTAAGGTAATCGCGGCTGGATGTGAGCAGAAAACCTCCTCCGACGATGATAAGCGATGAGAAATAAAGCGCCCATTCGAATTTCGACAGCTTTGCGAAAGGATTGTATAAGAGTGACATGGTACCTCCAAAAACAAAAGCACCCTTGGACACATCTTCAAAGACCTAACGATGTGTTCAGGATGCTCAGCATCTTTCTGCCCGGTGGCAGTTGACTTTAATTTACGCCGATATTATATCATAAACGACGCGTTTTTGTTAGGGAATAGTCTCAGTTTTGTTCAAGCGATCGCTTCCATGATGAGCCTGTCGATCACATGGTGTCCTTCGACTGTCGGATGGATTCCGTCGGGGGAGAGAAGATTTGAATAATTATGCGACAGAAGGAACGGAGAACGGATGTCGATAAGCGGACACGAAAACTTCTGCGCGATCATTTCCGCGGTCCTGTTGTAGTATTCGTGCCAGCGGTAGAGCATGCTGGTGTCTCCGAGCCACGAGAGGATGTTTGCGTGATTCAGACCGCGTGAGATCCAGTTCATGTACTTGTCGGAATCGAGCGGAACAAGATTACAGAGGTGTACCTTGGCGCCGAGCCGTCTTGCGTATTCGATGCACTCGCCGTAAGTGGAGACGAATTTTTCGTATGGGGTGTTGGGGGAATATTCGCCGCTCGGGTTCTCGGAAATATCGCACCAGCGGAAGTCGCAGTCGTTGCCGCCGTACTCGAAAATGACAGTCGTGTTCTCTGCCGGATCTGTCAGTCTTTTGGCTATAAGCTCCCGTCCCGTTCCTATTGTGGCACCCATGATCGAGCAGTTTTTGACGTTCCATCCGCTTTCTTTGAGATCCTTCAGTCTCTCTCCGTACAGCTTGTGGCGTCCTGCTTCTTCGGAATAATATACGCCGCGCATTATTGAGTCACCAAAAATTAATATTCGCTTCATTTTCTTCACCTTTAACTTTGCCTGTGCTTTATGATATTATTATACAAAACAAATCGCGTTTATACAACCCACAGACTGTGTAGTCGACTCTACGGCTTGTTTCTCTCGTATCTTGTCTCTGTTTTTCGGTGGAATCCACCCCTGATAGAGCGATTCCACTCTCGGTAGAGTTGTCGGAATGGGTGAAAATGCGGAAATATGGTCCGAATTCGGAATTAGTTATAGGCATAAATTAAATTGTTTCAAGGAGGGGATTCAATGAACCGTAAAGATATGCAGTCGCTGACACAGATAATCGCGGGAAATATAACGGAGCTGAGACGGTCGCACGGTATGACTCAGGCAGGACTGGCGGAGAAGCTCGGGTATTCCGACAAGAGCGTTTCCAAATGGGAAAGAGCTGAAGGTGTGCCC
>CAZPPN010000068.1:0-8536 GCA_964588425.1 uncultured Ruminococcus sp.
TACATGGGTTTGGAGCAACAAACTAACGCCCTACGCGAAGTAGATCACTGTAATAAAAAGCAAAAATCAAAGCCGCCGCCGACATCTACGCGTCAGTGAACTTCGCGCATAAGTTCACACAGTTCCCCCGCGTCGGAGATCATGCAGAGCGCAGAGTGCAGCGCATTCGCATTCATCCCCCGCGGCAGGCCGAGCTTCTCACATAAGCGGTCGCGTAAGATGCTCGATCCCTCACCACCCGAGAGCCCCAGCTCGTATAATAGAGATTTCGTGATCTCACCGCCGCCGGAACTTCCGGAAACAGCAGAATCAACGGAAGCACCGGAGCCGCCACATAACTCGGGATGCGCTTCCGCAAAACGCAGGAAAATGCCGCGCAGTACATCACTGTCAATACCCTCAACGCCGAGATACCCCTCCTTCGAGGACTTCTCCTTGCGCCGCTCCTTCCCCTCAACCTGAGGTGTGTAGAGATCGTATACCGTGATCCCGCCGAGCGTTCCTTTCAGATGCGACCGTATTACTTTGCCGCCGCCGTCACTGTCGCAGAGAATGATGACACCCCTCTGCCCGAGCCGGCGGATCAGTGCCCGCTTTTCTTCGTTTTTGAATACTCCGAATCCGTTTGTCGGAATAATCAGCGCGTCAATTATTGACGATAAATGCGCCTTGTCGTACTTTCCCTCAACTATCACGGGAATGCTGACGCGGATTTTGCTGATCGTTTCGCCTGTCTCACTCATTGTACAGCCTCCGTGAAGTCGCTCTCGCCTATCACACAAGAGCATATCAGACGCTCGATGACACTGTAATCCCCTCCGCCTGCACCCGTTTTCATCGCCAGATCGGCATCGGAGCATTTTTGCATGATGTCGGCGAAAAACTCAAACGGAGCGGATTTGGCGGCGCGGAAGTAGAGTCCTGCCTTGTACTCGTGCATCTTCATCGCCTTGGCGTAGTCGTTTTTTTCACGCCCGTCGAGGATGAACGCAGCCGCACACGCGAGATCGGAGAAAACCTTGGTGATCTGTGTGAGCAGGAAAATCGGCTCTTCTTTTTTGCGCTTTTTCACACCGAGGCATTCGAGCGCGGCGGCGATATTCCCCTCAAGCACGCAGTTTGCGAGACGGAAAGCGTCATCTTCGTCGGTACGTGTGACGCACAGCTTCACGTCTTCGGGTAAGACCTCGCGTCTGCCATGGGATGCGGCATATGCGGCGGTTTTGCGGATCTCACCGATCAGGCGGTACATTGAGCGTCCGCTGAGTCTGATGATCTCCTGCGAGACGTAGGGGGATATTGTGAGTCCGTAGCCTGCGAAATGTCTCTCCATCCAGCGGTGGAGTTTATTGTCGGGCTGGTAGTCGAAGCAGACGGTTTTCATGAATTTTGAGGCATCGCGGAGGAACGCGGACGGTTTTTTCGGCTGACCGGGATCGAATCCGCTGTCGGGGACTCTGAGGATAACGACGGTATCACCTGAATCGTTCTCGCTGTGCGACGAGAGGAGAGAGAGGAGTCCTGCGCGTTCCTTTTCGCGGAGTGAGTCGATGGAGGCGACGTAGATATCGACGATTTTCTGCTCCGCCATCATTGGTGGGGAGAGGAGGGCGTCCGACACAGCGCCGAGGTCGATTTCTCCGTCGCCGAAGACGAACTCGAAGGAGTTGAACGGTGCGAAAGTTTCGTCTGCGCAGACGGTTTTTTTCATTTCCGCGGCGCGGTGGTTTTTGAGGTAGTCCTCATCGCCGTAGAGAAAGTATATCCCTGAGAGGGATGCGCTTTTAATTTCGTTTATGAGTTCGGTTTCTGTCATTGGTGTGGCTTTCTTTTTGGATTTTCTTTTTCTTTTATATGTATATGTTCAAAGTTTCTTATTATATTTTAACCCTGCGGGGGAGAATTTTTCACACTTTGGGGTGTATATTATTAGTAGGTGGTGGTGTATTGCTTACAGCGGGCTACTCCGCGCAGGAGCAACCAACTAACGCCTTACGCGAAGTAAAATTTGATAAAATAAAGTTAAATAAATATTCAGAGAAGAAAGGAGCCTCACCCCATGCCCAACATCCTTGATTATATATCGTGGCGCGGCGACCTCACATTCGCAGCAGCAGAGTTCTGCGAGGTCGATAACCTCATCCTCTCAATGCTGTCGTTCGTCGACTATTCGGATATCGTCGGCGAGGATATCTTCACATCCCCCGTAAGATTGTCCGATTGCTTTGCCGAATTCAATAAGAAATACCCGAACGGCGAGGAGTTCGGCGCGATAATCCCCGCCCTCACCAATGACCTCTTCAGAATGACGGCGGAATCCGTGCGCTTCCGTGATACCTATGTTACCTGCTACCGCGAAAAATCAAGCGAGACCGAGATCACTCAGTTCGCCGCGGTCACATTTGTACTCCCCGATAATTCCGTCTTTGTCGCGTTCAGAGGTACAGACGATACACTCAACGGCTGGAGAGAGGACTTCAACCTCAGCTTCACTTACCCAGCACCATCGCAGATCATGGCTGTCGAATACCTTACCGATATCGCGTATTTCTTCGGCGGGGATATCCGATGCGGCGGTCACTCAAAAGGCGGACATCTCGCAGTCTACGCGGCCGTGTTCGCTCCGAAACCTGTCAGACGGCGCGTGATTAAAGCGTACAGCAACGACGGTCCCGGTTTTGTGCCGCAGGTCATCGGAATGCCGGAGTTTGCCGAAATGAACGATTCAGGTAAAATCTGCGCCATCGTTCCGCAGTCGTCGGTGATCGGAATGCTTCTGGAGCACAGCGAAAACTACACAGTGGTCGAGAGTACAATATCAAACGGACTGTTCCAGCATGACCCGTTTTCGTGGAGCGTCATGGGAAACAGCTTCATCCACAAGGACGGATTGTCGAAGGACGGAAAGATGCACGACGCGGCGCTCGGACAATGGCTCGGGGAGATGAACGCTGACGAGAGGCGTGAGTTTACGGAGATTCTGTTCGGGATAATCGAATCGACGGGAGCAAAGACGCTCAGCGATTTCTCGGTCGACGTGTTCGGCAAGCTGACAGCCGCAGTACGCGCGATCGGCGGAATGGATAAAGACACGAAAGAGAAATTGCTCAGGATCGTGCGCCGCCTTGCAGATGCTCTGATAAACAACAGAGGCTGACGGGGGAGTGCAGAGTGCAGAGTGCAGAGTGCAGAGTTGAGTCGGATATTTTCACATTAATTATACATCCTCACATACCCAATGTCAAGCGAAGAATATTTCAAAAATTGCGGCGGATTATTGAATTACACCACGCAGTATGCTATAATAAGATGTATAATGCTATATTATTCATTAGACGGAGGTATACAGTGGATTCGGGATTTATTCAGCAGATTGCTGACAGTGCAGAACAGGGGAAAATTGCTGTCATACCGAAGATCAATCCCCGGACAGGTGACAGCATTTATGTAATAGAAAAATCAGTCGTGCTCACTTCACATACACATATCGTTCTTGACGGCTGTACTCTCGTACTTGCAGACGGAGTATATGACGGGATTTTCGTGTCTGACGGAATGTGGTGCGGCGGAGTGCTGACGGATACATATGAAGATATCGTCATCGAGGGAAGAGACGGTGCGGTTCTTGACGGCGGAGTACCGAACGGACTGACCGAAAAAACTGCGGCGGATATCGGCATACCTGTACTGCATAACTCTTTTATAAACCTCAGAGGCGTGAAGAATTTTGCCGTTCGGGGACTGCATCTCACACGCGGACGGTACTGGGGGATCACTCTCCACTACTGCTTGCACGGTACAATCGAGGATATAGACTACGATTTTGCCAACGAATCCCCGAATCAGGACGGAATTGATCTGCGCCGCGGATGTTCGGATATCGTCATACGGAATATCACGGGACGGTGCGGAGATGATGTTGTCGCGCTGACTGCTCTCGGCGGTGACGGATCTGCGGTTGACGCGGAATCTGAGCAGTTCCCGTCATACGCAGTCGCAGGAATGGAGCCGCACATACATGACGTTGTGATTGAGAAGATCCATGCGTCCTGCTCCGGCGGTCACGGAATCATCAGACTTTTGTGCCACGACGGAAACCGTATCAGCGGCATCAGAATCACGGATGTGGTTGATATGTGCGAGGAACACGGCTCTCCCAAGGCTTTTGCGGCGATACGCATCGGGGATGTTTCGTATTGGAGCACAAGACCTGCCATGCCGGGTGAGCTGACCGATGTTGTCATCAGCGGACTTGAGTCGCACGCAAAACGTGATATACTCCTTGCAGACGGATGCGATGCGCCGGTTGTGCTTTGATCGTGCCGGGCAGGATAGTCTCGCATAATTTTTTAAGATCATATACAGAAAGAGAAAATCAATGAAAAAAGAAAAAGATCCCAAAATCGGAATTGTCGGAGGGCAGGCTGTCCTCGAGGGCGTTATGATGAAGTCGGGTGAGCGCTGCTCTCTCGCTGTCAGAGATGCCGACGGAAATATCAGACTCGATAACTCAACCCATGTTTCCCTGCGTAAAAAGTACAAAATCTGCGCCATCCCCGTCATCAGAGGATGCGTATCTTTCGTGGAACAGCTTATCCTTGCGATGGATATGCTTACAAAATCCGCGGAGATGCAGGGGATCGACCTCGAAGAACCCGAGACAAAATTCGAAAAATGGCTCGTCTCCAAGTTCGGCGATAAGCTCATGAACGTCGTTGCAGGCATCGGCATGGTGCTCGGTCTTGCGCTCGGTCTCGGTCTTTTTATCATGCTCCCCACTTTCATCGCAAAAGGCATCGACTACCTCTCGGGCGGCGCAGTTTCGTCAATCCCGTTTGTCGCTTCCCTTATCGAAGGTCTTGTGCGTATTGCGCTCTTTGTCGGGTATGTCTGGGCGGTGTCGCTTATGCCCGATATCAGACGTACATACGAGTACCACGGCGCTGAGCATAAGTCGGTATTCTGTTTCGAGGCAGGACTCCCCCTCACACCCGAGAACGCGAGAAAAATGTCCCGTCTCCACCCCAGATGCGGTACCAGCTTCATTTTTGTGATGCTTATCATATCCATCATCCTCAATTCGTTCCTCTCGTGGGATAATGTGTGGCTCAGATTCGGCTCAAAGCTCCTGCTCCTGCCCCTGATTGTCGGTATCGGCTTTGAGTTCATCCGTTTCGCAGGCGCGCATGACAATATCTTCACCCGTATCGTCTCCGCTCCCGGCAAGTGGATGCAGCTCATCACAACACGCGAACCGTCGGACGATCAGCTTGAAGTCGCTCTTGCCGCGCTCAGAAATGCGATCCCGACCGAATTCGGCGGTGTCGTACAGGACGGCGGAATCCTCAGCGCGGACGGAACAACCGTGCCCGATATGCCCGATAAGAAGGCTGATGAAGCTGATACAGAGAAAACAGACGCATAAACATGACTGCTTCTGAAATTGCAAAAAAACTGACAGAGGGCGGCATTGATCCCGATACAGCGAGATTTGAGGCACGCCTTCTCATCGAACATATAATGAAAATAACACCCGCGCAGATCCTCGCAGACCCTGGGCGGGATTATGACTGTAAGGAGCTTTGCGAAGCCGCGGAAAAACGTGCGTCAAGGTATCCTCTGCAGTATATTATCGGGCAGTGGGAGTTCTGCGGACTTCCGATAACCGTCGACGAAAACTGCCTGATCCCCCGTCCCGATACGGAGATCACAGCCGAGCGTGCGATTGAGCTGATGCCCGACGGCGGACGGTACCTCGACTTGTGCACGGGTTCGGGATGCATCGCCGCTGCGGTTCTGACCTATACAAAGGCTAAACGCTCGTCCGGTTACGCAGTTGAGATATGCCCTGCTGCGGCTGAGCTGGCGAAGAGAAATATCGCCTCACTCGGTCTGTCGGACAGGTGTGACGTCATCATCGGAGATGCGTCGGCGGATCTTTTCGCGGATATGCAGCCGGACGAATACTTCGACATAATCACCGCAAATCCGCCGTATATCGCCGAGGATGAGATGCCATCGCTTGAAGCTGAGCTGGCACATGAACCGAAGATTGCGCTTACCGACGGCGGCGACGGACTGTCTTTGATCCGTGCGATCATTGAGGTGTACGGAAAACGTCTGTCGGCGGACGGTGTGATGATCGTCGAGCACGGCTGGAAACAGCATGAAGCTGTGGCTGAGATCGCGGAGTCGTGTGGTATGTCGTGCACGGGGCTCAAAGATTTCGGCGGAAACATCCGTGCGGCGGAGATAAGGAGAAAAACTGAAAGGTGCTATATAAAATGAAAACTATAATCCTGCTTTTCGGGGGAAAATCTTCCGAATATGAAGTTTCACTTTCGTCTGCTACGGCGGCGTTCAACAATATCGATAAGGAAAAATTCAATGTTATTACCGTGGGAATATCACGCGAGGGCAGATTTTTCGTCTTTGATGATGATCCGGCAATGATTGCGGCGGATACGTGGATGGACGGCAGAAAATATCCCGTTTCGCTCGACCTCGCTGAGGGATGTCTCACTTACGACAAGAACGGCGAGACGGTAAAGATCAGCGCGGATGCTGTGCTTCCCATGATCCACGGTAAATTCTGTGAGGACGGTACGCTTCAGGGGATGTTTGCCGTTGCGGGTATTCCGATTGTCGGATGCGACTGTCAGTCGTCTGCGGTGTGCATGGATAAGGCGGTCACAAAGGCGATCATTGACAACCAGACTTCCATCCGTCAGGCGAAAGCTGTTGTTGTCAGATCGTGCGACGTGAAGTCGGAAGCCGATGCGGAAGCCGTACGCGAGAGATGCGAGAGAGATCTCGGATATCCGGTATTTGTTAAGCCGTCGAGAGCGGGATCGTCCGTCGGAGTCACGAAAGTAAAGTCCGCGGAGAAGTTCAGCGAGGCATTGTTTGCGGCTCTTCGTGAGGACTCAAAGGTACTCGTTGAAGAAGCGATTGTCGGACCGGAGATTGAGGTTGCTGTACTGGAAGAGGACGGACGTTACACGGTAGCGCATCCTGCTGAGATCGACAAAGGCTCGGCTGAGTTTTACGATTACGAGACGAAGTACATAAGCGATGCGTCGTCGTACTATCTTCCGGCAAGACTGCCCGAGGACAAGATGCGCGAGGTCATGTGGTACGCTGAGGTGATATTCAAGGCGCTTGACTGCCGGGCGTTCTCGAGAGTTGACTTTTTCTACACGCCCGAGGGTGAGTTTGTGTTCAACGAGATCAACACGCTGCCCGGGTTTACTCCGATCTCGATGTACCCGAAGATGATGATCAATGAGGGAATCCCGTACGAGGAGATCCTCGAGAGATTGATCGAAACCGCAAAATAAAATCACCCCTGCGCCCCCCTGCGACGAAGTCGCCTCATAAAAGTTTCGTCCACCTTTTCAAAGGTGGTGGGGTATCGGGGTGAAACCCTGATCAGGTTCTTAGGACGGAGTCTTGAGTCGGAGTCACCAGGACTCCGAAATATTCTTTTCAGACTTACTTATCAAGGTTAGTCGGATTAAATTGTCAGTCTCTTCTTTTTTCTCCTTTATCGAGGAGCGCATTTATAAATAAATGCAAAAGAAGCAAAAAAGAGGAACTCCCATGAAGTCTTGGGTGTTTCGAGCTTGCGAGCTCGACGAGGGCGTTGCCCTTCGAACCCACCTAAGAACCTTTTGAGGAAAGGTTCTTGGGAATCTCCAAACCTTTTTGATTTATTGAGTTTTGCTTAGATTTTTACTATGGAGGTATCAACCATGTCACTTATCCTCAAGCCCATCTCATCCATGAACAAATGCTTCATGGACGAATCCATCCACGACAAAAAATCCATCTCCTGCGCCAAGGCTCTTCGCGGTGAGGAGTTCGCTTTCGAGATTGCCTACGCTGATCCCGACCGTCTTCCTTTCGAAAAAGTCTGCTGCCGGCTTCGCGTTGATTCTCCTCTCGCTGAGCATATCACCGTCCGCCAGATCGAGCAGGTACCCGTCCGTCTCCCTTGTTTCGAGCATTCGGATGACTACTACCTCCGCAAAACTCCCGGTCTTTACCCCGATCTTCTCGGTCCCGTCGATCCGACAGGTCTTGTGCTTGTCACGGGCGGTGAGCTGAAGTCGCTTCTCGTTACCGTATACATCCCCGAGGATGCAGAGGCAGGCGAGTACCCCATCGGTATTTCGTTCATGAATCAGGACGGAAGCGAAGCCGCATCTGCCGGTATCACGCTCAGAATCATCGGCGCAACGCTTCCGAAGCAGGACATGATCGTTACAGAGTGGTTCCACGCAGACTGCATTGCGGACTACTACGGTCTTGAGGCGTTCTCCGAAAAGCACTGGGAATACATCGAAAACTTCATGTCGACGGCTGTGAAGAACGGCATCAACGCGATTCTCATGCCCGTATTCACACCCCCGCTCGATACTGCGGTAGGCGGCGAGAGAACCACGGTACAGCTTGTTGACGTTGAGAAGACTGCTGACGGCTGGAAGTTCGGCTTTGACAGGCTCGAGCGCTGGGTTGAGATTGCGAACCGTGT
>CAZPPN010000069.1:0-8530 GCA_964588425.1 uncultured Ruminococcus sp.
GAGGAAGATTCTCCAGTCGAGCATGAGAACGATTGCTGTGAGACATACTATGCCTTTTCCGCCCTTGAAGTTGTAGAACACGGGGAAGATGTGTCCGATGAAGCAGGCGAAACCGGCAATGTATGCTGTAAGATAACCGAAAACGCACCATCCGATAAGGATAGAGACGATGGTTTTCAGTATGTCACCGACAAAAGTGATGATAGCGGCGCGTCTTCCGTAGTTTCGCATGACATTTGTGAAGCCTGCGTTTCCGCTTCCGTGGCTGCGTACATCATCGTTGTACATGATTTTTGATACGATGATCGCGGTGTTGATGCTTCCGAGAAGGTATGGAATGAGGATGTAAACAAGCATGAGAGCGAGGCTTGCGAAAAGCGGAATATCGGTGAAATAGTAACCGATCAGCCCCTTGAAGCCCATCTCGTATCTGAGAAATAAATTAAGCATTGTCTTCACCGTCTCCTTTTTGTCTGATGATTAATCTGATGGGAGTGCCTTTGAAGCCGAATGTTTCTCTGAGGCAGTTTTCGAGATATCTCTGATAAGAGAAGTGGAACAGCTCCGCATTGTTGCAGAAAATTACGAACGTCGGGGGAGCTACCTGAGTCTGTGTCATGTAGTAGATCTTGAGACGTCTGCCCTTGTCGGACGGCGGCTGAACTCTCGCAACGGCATCGGCAAGTACGTCGTTGAGCATACCTGTGGATACACGCATATTTGTCTGATTGTGGACGTAGTTGATCTGTTCAAACAGCTTGTCGACTCTCTGACCTGTTTTCGCGGAGATGAACATCAGCGGCGCGTATGTCATATATGACAGGGAATCGTATACTTTTTTGGTGAATTCGTTGGTTGTCGCGTTGTCCTTTTCGATCGTATCCCATTTGTTGATGCAGATGATCGACGCTTTTCCCGCTTCGTGAGCGATTCCGGCGATTCTTTCGTCCTGTTCGGTAACGCCTTGGTTTGCGTCAACCATGATAAGGCAGACATTCGCGCGTTCAACAGCCATCTTTGCTCTGAGTACGCTGATCTTTTCAACCTTTTCGTCAACTTTCGACTGACGGCGTATTCCGGCTGTGTCGATGAAGTTGTACTTACCGAATTCGTTTTCGAAATAAGTGTCGATTGCATCGCGTGTTGTACCGGGGATGTCGGATACGATGCATCTCTCGTCGCCGAGCACGCGGTTCACGAGTGAGGATTTTCCGGCGTTCGGCTTACCGATTACCGCGACGGAGACTGTGTCCGCATCCTCTTCGCTGTCGTCAAATTCCGGAAGAGCGTCAAGGCAGGCGTCAAGGAGATCACCGCTTCCGCTTCCGTGGAGGGATGAGATCGCGATTGGGTCGATGTCGAAGCCAAGCTCGTAGAATTCGTAGTATTCCGGCGGAACATCACCGATTTTGTCGGCTTTGTTGATGCACGGAACGACAGGCTTGCCGCTCTTTTTCAGCATTACGGCAATATCAAGGTCATCCGCGAGGAGTCCTGTTCTGATATCGCACATGAAGATGATAACATCAGCGGTGTCGATCGCGATCTGAGCCTGTTCGCGCATTTTCTTGAGGATGATGTCGTCAGTTTTCGGCTCAATTCCGCCCGTGTCAATGACAACAAGATTTCTTCCTCTCCATTCGGTTTCGCCGTAGATACGGTCGCGTGTGATTCCGGGTGAGTCCTCAACGATTGCGCGTCTCTCACCGATCAGCTTATTGAAAAGTGTGCTTTTGCCGACGTTGGGGCGTCCGACTATTGCAATCACAGGTTTTGCCATAATTTATCTCCGTTTCTTTTTATCTTTAATCTTTGTTTGTCAGCAGAGTCCGAGGATTTTCTCAACGAATTCCGCGCCGTCGTTGTCGATTACCGTGATCCGGGCACCGAGTTTTTCGCTCAGCTCGTCAAGCGACATTCCGCAGAGGAACAAATCCCCTTCGGATCTGAGAGTGGTGCGTGAGATGCAGAGAGTCTCGCCGAGGTCATGTCCACTGAGCTGATCTGCTATATCCTGCCCTGTCAAGAGCCCGGTTACCGTGACCTGTCCGCCGAAGAAATTGTTTTTGATCACATGAACATCGCATCTGAGTCCGGGACATTTTTCCATGAGCTTTGATGCGAGAGTTTTCATGAATTCATACGATGCCTCGCCCGTTGCAACCGATACGTGACGTTTTGCCGCACATTCATCTTCATCGAGAGTGGAGAGCATGAAATCAAACTCATGCCCGAATGATGTGAGAAGTCCGACGCCGTTTTCGATCTGCGTGTATTCGCCGTAGAATTCGTCATCGGGAAGGGGAGTGCCACTGTTTACGTAAAACTCGTCAGATGCGAAGAACATACGCTCGCCGAAATTTTCGTTGAACCGAGAGACCTGAGCGATCACATCCGCACATTCCTCTGCAGTGAACGGTTCAAGCGGATACAGTCCGTCGCGATGTTCCGTAAGACCTGCGGGAACGATTGAGACGCTGTCCATCTTCGGGTAGTACGCCGAAAGATCGCGCATTGTACGCTCGAGTTCCTCACCGTCATTGATTCCGCGGCACAGAACGACCTGACCTCTCAGCGTGATGCCTGCGTCAGCGAGCCGTCCGAGGTAGGAGAGAACATCCCCAGCACGCTTGTTTTTCATCATCTTCACGCGAAGCTCGGGATTGGTCGTATGTACCGAGACGTTGACGGGAGATATGTGCATCTCAATAATGCGGTCGATATCCTCGTTGTGAAGATTTGTGAGCGTGATGTAATTGCCGTGCAGGAATGCGAGTCTGCTGTCGTCATCCTTGAAGTAGATCGTTTCTCTCATACCGTCGGGATTCTGATCAATGAAGCAGAAAATGCATCCGTTTTCACAGCGGTGTTTTTTGTCCATGAGAGGCGTGCCGAACTCAAGACCGATGTCGTCGTAAGTCCCTTTTTTGATTTTCGCCTCGATTATATCCGATCCGCGGTGCAGCTTCAGTACGACAGTCTCTTCCGCCAATCTGAAGCGGTAGTCGAGAACGTCGTTGATGCGGTGGGAATTGATCTCGAGAAGAATATCTCCAACGAGAATCCCTGCACGCGCGGCTCGTGAATGGGGAAGAACCCCTGTTATTTCAACCATTTATTGTTCATCCAATCGCAGTTTATAATAAACCTATTTTAACATATATATTATAACCCAAAATCCTCCTCAGGTCAACTGTTTTACTTCAAATAATTATATAACAGGGCGGATATGGTAAATTTTCGGCCAGAAAAAGAAACTGCCGCCCCGTTTATGAGACAGCAGTCATGAATTTTATGTACCCGTTTATCAGAGATTGTCGAGTTCCTTGTGCTTCTTGTCGAGTGCGCCCTTGCCGACGAAGGAGAAGACAGCGCCGAGGAAAGCAGCAGCAACAAACGCAACGAACACGCCTTTCCAGCTGAATGTTTCGGAAACCGCACCGATTGCGATACTGGAAACAGCAGCGGCGGCATAGGAGAAGCAGTTAAGCGTACCGGAGAGGAAGGATGCGCGTCCGATTTTTGCGAAGTGAAGCGGAATGAATGTGAGAATCATCGTGTTCGCGCCGAGCATGGATGCGCTGGAGAACGCGAGAAGGAGAGTTACAATGATGGCTGTAAGAAGTCCTGTTGCGGATGTCTGCATCATGAGAAGAACAACACCGAGCGCAGCCGTGCTGATTGCGAACATGAGCGCTGTGCATCCGAGTTCTGTCATGTTGAACTTGGAGAAGAGGAACTTCGCAAAATATACACCGACGATGTTGAGAATCGGGAGAACCGTTACGATAACAGCTACGATTTCAGCATCGAGAACGAACTGTTCTGTGAGAACTGTCGGGATCCAGAGATCGAGACCGTCCTTGATCATGCCGTTGAACACGATCGCAAAAGCTGTAAATACGATACCTGCGCAGAAGAGCTTGACGCCGGAGTGAGCAACAGTCTTGGGTGCGCTCTTTTCTTCGGAATCGGATGTGATTTCGGCAGGCTTGTCGGATGTGTGCTGCTTGAGTGTGAGGAAGCTGATGTAGAGACCTACGGAAACAACAACAAGAATTGTACCGCAGGCAATGAATGCAGCTCTCCAGCCGGAAACTTTAAGAGCGGCTGCACATACGAGGTCGGCAAGAATAGTACCGACGGGGATTGTTACGGAAAGAGAAGCAGCGGATGCCTGGCTGATTTCGGGAGTTGTCCATGTGGATACGGCTCTGATGATCGGAGGCCAAAGCATGGAGCAGCAGAAACCGCACGCGCCCCAGATAACCATGAGCATGATGCTGTTCTGAGCTGTTGCCATGAGGATGTTCATGATACCGGCGAGGAAGAGACCGCCTGCGATCATAAATCTGGGCTGAACCTTTTCGCCGAGCCAGCCGTTGATAAACTGACCTGCGGCGTAAAGCGCGAGGAAGCAGGTACCGATCGTGCCGCCCTGTGTCTTATCGCAGATACCGCTTGCGATCATATCGGGAAGACATACGTTGAGGTTCTTCTTTCCGATATAAACAACGGTGTAGGCGATGAGACAAAGAATAACAAGCTGCCACGATTTTTTTTCATAGGAAGAAAGTTGTTTTTTCATTGTTTCAAACCTGATTTCATTGGATTTAAGCAAATTATAGCAGAATACGCACGTTTTTTCAATCATGAACTGTAACAAAATTCGAGCTGTTTATTCACCCGATTTGTGACAAGCGTATATTGGTGCATATTTCAGATCACGGTATATGTGCAGGAGTTATAAATTTCCGCCTCAGCACCGCAGATTTCGCTGATTTTTGATGCAAGAGTACGGCAAACGGGAGCTTCGGTGTGCCAGTGTCCGGCTTCAATAGTAACCAGTCCGTCCTCGGATGCATCTCCAGCCATGTTGTATCCTGCGTCACCTGTGAGGAAAACGCCGCATCCGGAGTAAAGAGCAGGGTATACAAAATCCTTGCCGTCTCCACCGCATACTGCCGCGCGTGTTATTATCGTTTCGGGATTGCCGTTCAGACGTACCGCATCGCATCCGAGCTTTTCTTTCACAAGACGGGCGAAATCAAGCGCTGTCATCTCTTCGGTTTCTATGATTCTGCCGAGTTCGGGAGCTTCGCTGTCACCGAATTTTTCGATCGGCTTGTACCCGAGAGCTTCGCAGAGAGCATCGTTCACGCCGCAGTCAGCCGCATCAAGTCTCGTGTGCAGAGATATCACACTGATTCCGTTCAGCGCGGAGAGAAGGATTCTGCGTCCGCCGGAGGATTCTTCCGTTACGGATTTCACACCCTTGAAGATCATCGGATGATGAGTAACGACCGTGTCAAATCCGTTCAGCGCGGCATATTCGAGTACCGCTGATGTGGCATCGAGCGAAACAAGAACACGCTTTACTTCACAGCTCATGTCGGGAGAGATCATGATTCCGTCGTTGTCCCATGCGCATGACAGTGATTTCGGGTAGAATTCGCTCAGTTTTTTGTGGAGTTCAATTACATTCATCGGAACATACCTCGCTTTCCGCAATCAATTTTTTCAGCCTGCACAGCACAGCTTCGTCAGCCGATGTGTCGTGTCCGCCTGCTCTCAGACCGCCGATCTTAGTTTCGTACTTCTGCGCGAAAGATAAAGCAAAATCACGGAACAGAGGATCGCGTGAGTCTATATTATGCCGTCCGAGAAGCAGCTCGATTTCATCAAATTGCCGCATCTGTCCGTCATATTCCGCAAGGATGCAGGTGTAGATCTTTCCTGCCGCGGTGCATAGCTTTTCGGTGATGATTCCGTATCCGTTTTCCGCGAGAAACTGCCTCAGCTCAGCAGCGCAGGTCATGGGCTGGAGAATAAGACGTACTCCGTTTTTCTTTGTGTAGTCTGATGCGCCGATTATTTTTGCTATCAGCTCGCCGCCCATTCCGCAGATTACGATATCTGTGACGCCCTCTTTCTCAGGCTCGATTCCGCAGAGACCGTCCGCGAGAGTGAAGCGCATTTTGTCTTCAAGACCGTACTGACGCGCATTGATTTTTGCTCTCTCAAGAGGCCCGCGGTTTACATCCGACGCAATTGCGAATTCCGATACACCCGTCATCAGCAGACTGATCGGCAGATATGCGTGATCCGTTCCGATATCGGCGACAACCGAACCGTTCCGTACCATTGATGCCGCACAGGAGAGACGTCCGTCGAGGGTTATTTTTTCTTTTGCCATGGTTATCTTGCTTTCTTTGCGATATCGTTTTCGCACAGTCCGAGGATATCCGCAACAGTTTCGGATAATTCTCTGAACGGAAGCTGTTCTTTGTCGTTATGGGTATCGCTACCGAAAGTGAACAGGCATCCGCATTCTTTCGCGAGTCTGAAATGGCGGATAACGGAGCGTTTTTCGATCTGTTCGCGGCTCATGCCCATCATCGAGGATACGTTGATCTCGACAGCGATGCCTTTTTCTGCGGTTTCATCGAAGATGCGTCTGTATTCGTCGTCCGTGATGATGTCTATAACGAGCTGGTTGTCATACGGACAGCAGACGGCTTCAAAGGGATGCGCCATTGATGTTATATATTTGCTGACGGGACTGTTGATGATTTCGCGGTAGGCGTTGATCATGAATTCCTTGTGCTTTTCATAAGGCTGATAGAGATCTTTCGGCATAGTCATGTGGGTGTGCGAGTTAGGTACGATGAGAAAATCCAGACGTTCCGCACATTCTTCGGTAATTCCGACGCCGTGGTTTACCGGATCATATTCAGCCTCACATCCGAAAAGGATTTCAAGCCCGTCTTTGTTATTGTATTTCTTTACTTCATCGCGCAGAGAAAATACATGAGCGACATTCTGCTGTTCGTACCATCCGTTGAGGACAGGCTGTACAGCTTCGTCCCAGAAGTGGTTCGCGATGCCGATTTTCGTCAGCCCGAGCTTTTTTGCGTTGGCGATATGGTTTTCGAGTGTTGCGGACGGTTCTGCACAGTTTGAAAGATTTGTATGTACGTGAAGGTCGTGCGTTATTTTCATATTGCTGTCCTTTCTGTTGTCTTCTATATGTTTGCGGATAAAAAATCAAGGGAACCTTTCATGAAAAGTCCCCTTACGATATATCCAAATTATTTCTTGCGTTCGAAATAGCTGTTGAGCTTTGCGATGAGTTCATCGGGATCAACACCGTGAACGATGCACGCTTCTTCAACGGATTCCATTCTCGATACGGGGCAGTCGATGCAGTGCATACCGCTTTCGAGGAAAATGTCCGCTGTATCTTCGTCAAAATCAACGATATCGCCGATAATTGTTTCAAGTGTAACTACCATTTTTGTTCTCCTGTATTTTGTATTCAGTTTGCTTTGAGTTCTTCCGCATTGTCGGGAACTGTAATCTTTTCAATGTCCGCGCCGAGCTGTCTGAGCTTTCCGCAGATGTCGTCGTAGCCTCTTTCGATGAGCCTGATCTCGGAAATTTCCGTCCGTCCCTCGGTAGCGAGAGCTACGATCATAACGGCAACGCCGCCTCTGAGGTCGGTTGCGATGACAGGGGCCGGACTGAGAGGATTTCCGCCTTCGATCACAACGATACGTCCGTCAACTTTGATTTTCGCACCCATTCTTCTGAGTTCTTCGACATATCTGAATCTGTTTTCGAAAATACTCTCGTTGATGTAGCTCGTTCCTTCGGCAAGGCAGAGGAGAGCGGACATCTGGGGATGCATATCTGTCGGGAATCCGGGATAGGGAAGCGTTTTTACGCTTGTTCTGCGGATTTTCTCGCCTGCCGTTACCATAACAGCGTCGTCGAATTCTTCGATAATCGCACCTGTTTCCTCAAGTTTAGCCGAGATGGATTCGAGATGCTTCGGAATTACGTTTGTGATTTTTACTGAACCGTGTGTTGCAACAGCGGCTACCATGAACGAACCTGCTTCGATCATATCGGGAATGACCGCGTATGTGCATCCGTGAAGCTCGCTGACACCCTTGATCTTGATAACGTCCGAGCCCGCGCCGCTGATTCTTGCACCGCAGGTGTTGAGGAAGTTCGCGCAGTCAACGATGTGAGGTTCACGCGCCGCATTTTCGATGATGGTTGTACCCTCAGCCGTAGCAGCCGCGATCATTACGTTGAGTGTTGCTCCGACACTTGAGACGTCGAAGAAGATGTTCGTACCCACAGCGCGTCCGTCGGATTCGATTTCAATATATCCGCCCTCGGTATTTACGCGTCCGCCGAGAGCTTCAAAGCCTTTGATGTGCTGGTCGATGGGTCTTACGCCGAAGTTGCATCCGCCGGGGAGACCTACTCTTGCGCGACCGAAACGTCCGAACTCAGCGCCGAGAAGATAATATGAGCCGCGGATCTTTCTGACAAGTTCGTAATCAGATTTGCCGGGTTCTACATCGGTGCAGTCCACTTCATATGTGGTTCTGTCGATCATTCTGACCTTTGCGCCGATTCCGCGTAGGATTTCAAAAGAATATGTTATATCGGAGATAGCGGGAATATTTTCAAGCACACATTTGCCGCGGACGAGCACGCAGGCATAAATAATCGG